>NZ_JBHVDI010000015.1:0-38850 GCF_042802875.1 Kocuria sp. NPDC057446
TCGGAGCGGCCGTGGTCGTCACCCCGGCACAGTTGCCGGTGCCCACGGTGCGGCACGGGGCCGAGATCCTGCTCGTGGCGGAGGCCGGAGGCTCCTCGTTCAGCGTGCACCGTCCGGCGCGCTCCCGCCGACTGGCCCAACTGTGATGCCTGTCCCCGGCGGTGCGCCGCATCCGTGACCGCACCCCAGCACCACCGACCACGCGTCGAGCCGCCCGGACCGGCAGAGGGTCGATCACCACCACCCACCAAGCAGGCACCACCCACTCCGCGGACCGGCGACGACCACCAGCTGCACCGATCGAGAGGCATTCCATGAACGCCCCGGCCCCCGGCACCCCAGGCAACCACGCCCCTGAGGCTCGATCGCCATCTCGGCCGGATTCTTCGCCGCCGCCGCCTCGGTGATCGCCGTCGGGCTCATCTCCCTCGGACTCGCCCCGGCCCTGCAGTAGTCCCATGGGCCACCCGTCCCGTGTCCACGTGCCGACCGAGCCTCAGTACCAGCCTCCCGACGAAAAGGACCCGACCTTGCCACCGAGCTCCCGTCCCGGTACGGCCCGGGCCTCATCCCCGGCCCCAGGCCACTCCGACGCGACAGGGACGGAGACCCCCGGCCCGGTCCAGCGCCCGCCGTGGACGTTCCTCACCAACCACGGCCATGTCCTCCTGGCTGTGGCCGAATCCCAGGACGCCCGGGTGGCCGAGATCGCCGCCCAGGTGGGCATCTCCGCCCGAGCTACCCTGGCCATTCTCAAGGACCTCGAGGACGCCGGCTACCTCACCCGGCACCGAGTGGGCCGGCGCAGCCACTACACCCTCGACACCCACCAGCACTTCCGCCATCCGGCCACGGCCAGCCACGAGGTGGGCGAGCTCCTCGCGATCTTCACCTCCGGGGTGAGGGCCCCGTCGGGGACTGTCCGGTGAAGCGCCCCGTCGTGTTCGCCGGTCCCGGTGTGGGCTGGCGTCGTACGCGGTGTGCGGCCGGCTCTCCGCCACGGCAGTCGGCCGATCATGCACACGTGGTGCTCGGCTCGGGCGAAATCCTGTCGCGGATGATGCTGGGTCGTCCGGGGGCGTCGTCGGGCGCCGTCCGGGGTCTTGGCACCGATGAGTTCGTGGGCGCATCCTGAACCCAGGCAGCGACGGAACGGAGGAGGGGCGATTCCGGTGACGCGTCCACGGCATCGCAGGATCTCGCACCCTCGTGATCTGTGGGCGGACCCGCTGGGGCGGGCGACCACCCGGGCGCTGCAGGGGCTGGTGCTGCTGAGCGCGACGGTGGTGGTGGTCTACGGGCTGATCCGACTCAAGCTGGTGGTGATCCCGCTGCTGATCGCCCTGATCCTGGCCGCTGCGCTGAACCCCCTGGTCGCCTTTCTGCGCCGGCACCGTGTGCCCGGGGCGCTGGCGACCTGGATCGTGTTCGTGGCCGCGATCGTGGTCCTGGGCGGGGTGGTCACCGGCATGGTCTTCGCGGTGCGCAGCGAGTGGGCGGAGCTGGTGGCCTCCGCGGTGGGCGGGCTGGACCGGTTGCGCCAGTTCGTCGTGTCCGGGCCGATCCCGGTCGGCCAGCAGGGCCTGGACGAGGCCATCACAGCCGTCGTCGACTTCACGGCCAGCCCCCGATTCGGTGCCGGGGCGCTGCTGGGGATCTCCGCGGCCACCCAGGTGGTCACCGGAGCGGTGCTGGTGGCCGTGATCCTCTACTTCTTCCTCCAGGACGGGGCCCGCATCTGGGCGTTCGTCCTGAGACGTTTCCACGGTGCGACCCTGGAGAAGCTGCTGACCTCGGGCACCACGACCCTGCATGTGCTGGGCGGCTACGTGCGCGGCACCGCCGTGGTGGCGCTGCTGGAGGCGGTGGTCATCGGGGTCACCCTGCTGGTGCTGCGGGTGCCCCTGGCCCTGCCCCTGTCGGTGCTGATCTTCCTGGGCGGCTTCGTCCCCATCGTGGGAGCCGCCCTGATCGGCGGCGTCGCGGCCCTGGTGGCCCTGGTGGCCAACGGCCCGGTCGTGGCGCTGGTGGTGGTGGCGGTGGTGGTGGCCATCAATCAGCTCGACGGGCGGGTGCTCCAGCCGATGGTGCTGGGCCGGGCCTTGAGCCTCCACCCGCTGGTGGTGCTGCTCGCCCTGGCCGCCGGCGGGATCCTCTCCGGCGTCGTCGGGGCGGTGCTGGCCGTACCGCTGACCGCGGTGGGATGGGCCCTGATCCAGATCTGGTTCCCGAACCCCCGCAACTCCGATGCTTCCTCCCGAGCAGCTGTGCGTCCCGGTGCCCGGCGGCCGTACCCACCGGCCCCGGACGCGCCCGTCGGCGGCTGAAGGCACCGGCGCGCCGCAGGACCGGCAGGGGCGCCCCAGGACCGCGGCGGACGCACATCACCGACGTGCACCAGCCCCTGGGTGGCTTGATGCTCCGGGCGGCTCGGTCGTGACCCGTGACGGCCGGGGTGCCGATGTGTCTCCTGGCGGGCCGGCTTGCCTGAGATCAGGGCACCAGCGGCCTGGGTTCATGACGGCGTCCTGCCGGTATAAGTCGGTGATCCGAGCAGGGGCCGGGCGGGCGCCCAGCCGGATGGCCTACGGTGGCGAGACCTCCTCGGGGAGGTCAAGCAGCCGGCCCCTCGGGGGGCCCTGCCACGAGAGGTCCCGGTCATGAGCCGTTCTGCATCCGTCCTCGTGCGCATCGATCGCACCGGCCACACCGTGACCCTGATCGTCACCGGGAAGCCGACAGCCGGCGACCAGCAGGAGGTGGCCCGGATGGGCGAGCGGGTCCGCGAGCTGTTCCCGGACACCACCGTCACCGTGGAGTTCAGCTCGACGCCGCCTCCCAGCACCGGGGACCCGCAGAGGGAGAACCCCCACCACCGCGGCGACGGTGAGCCCGAGCGCAGCAGCACCCCTCGCTCCTTCCCGCCGAGCGTCGGGCACACCGGGTCGTGAGATCCGCCCTCCCGGATCGCGGACGCCACGGTGTCCCCCGGGTGGTGCAGGCACACGTCCGCCGGCCGATCCGACCGGGCCGCCCGGAACTCACACCCGGCACCGGGCATGAGCTCAGGACGGCAGCCGGTTCAGGCGGCGTCGCGGGCGTCGAGCTCGTCGAGGACGTCCTGGAGCCGGTCGGCGGTGCAGGGGTGGGGGCCGCCGGGGCCGGTGAGGTAGTCCCGGTCCAGTTGGCGACAGATCCTCGAGTGCAGCACCTGCAGCTCGCTCATGCTCAAGCCCTCGAGATCGCCGGGGAAGGCCTGAGCCGGATCCAGGCAGGAACAGGGGACAGCATCCGGGGAGTCGGTGGTGCTGTCGTGGGCTGCGGTGCTGGGTGTGCTCATGGTGATGTCCTCATGCGGAAAAGGGGGGACCGCACCTCGTGAGCAGATGCTGGTCCCGGACGATGCGGTGATTGCCGGAGCGGAGAAGCAGGTGCCGTCACCAGGTCCCGCGCCGGCTCGACCGGCACGGATGAGATGCCCGGTGGGACCCACCAGCAGGAGCGCTGCACGGCGAGGTGTCAGAGAGGCCGGTCCGGGCGTTCCCGGGAACCCGGCCGCTGGGACGGAAAGGCCGTCTGCTCGACCTTGCTCCCACCGTAGGCGAGACCGACGGTCTTGACCATCCCACCCCCGGTGGCCACCGGGCGGATCGGGCGCACCACCGTCACCCGCCGTGCGGTGGGTCCGCACGACGTGCTGATCGAGATCGCCTATGCCGGGCTCTGCCACTCCGACATCCATACCGGCAACGGCGACTGGGGGCCTCAGCCCTACCCCCTGGTGCCCGGCCACGAGAGCGTGGGCACCGTCGCCGAGGTCGGCCCCGAGGTCACCGGCCACGTCGTCGGGGACCGCGCCGGGGTGGGGTGCACGGTCAACTCCTGCGGGCAGTGCACGAACTGCCGCAACGGGGACGAGCAGTACTGCCTCGAGGGCATGGTGTCCACCGACGGCGGCCCGGACCGGGACGGCACCATCACCCAGGGCGGCTACTCCACCCACGTGGTCGTCGACGCGGGCTCCGTCCTGTCCGTGCCCGAGTCCCTGGACGTCGCCGCGGCCGCCCCGCTGCTCTGCGCCGGAAGCCGTCCCGGAACGCCCTCACTCCCCACGATCGCTGCCGGGCTGCCGGCGCCTACCGTTCGACGTGATCATTGTTGCCCTATTGCTGGGGTGGGATGGTGTCCCGGGGCGATCATGCGATGTGGCAACATGCTCGGTCTGACCACCGCCGGGCTCGGTGCCGGGACGCACCCCCTCAGCCGGTGCCGCTCGTGAGGGGCCCGCCGGCCCTGCGCCAGTCGATGAGCCCGCGGACCATGTTGGTGGCCTCGAATCCCAGGTCGAGGAGGAGGTTCGCCGCCCCGGAGGACAGAAGTCCTCCTGTGCAGAAGGTGATGAGCAGACGGTCCTCCGGCAGTTCATCGGCGCGACTCTCGAGTTGGTCGAGCGGGATGTGCTGCGCGCCCGGGATGTGGTTGCGGCGCCAGTCCTGGTCGCGGCGGACGTCGACGATCAGCGCGCCTGCGTCGACGAGGCGCATGGCCTCATCGGCGGAGACGGCCGGGGGCCGGCGGAAGAAGTGTCGGACACTCATCGACGAGTTCCTCTCTGGGCGTTCATCGGCGCGTCGGAACGTCCGCCGTGACCGGAAGGAAGCGCGGCGGGCGGCTCCCCGTCACCAGCGCGGGCCCGTCGACGAGGGTGCCACGAGCAGGTGCTCGACCAGCAGGGCGGATTCCGTGCCTTGAGGTTACCCACAGGTCATGGATTCTGCCGACCACGCCCGTGCACTGCCTCCGGAGGGCCTCCGTCGTGGCGGGGTGGGGCGTGGTGGGTGCGGACACGATCGATGGTGCCTCTCGCGGGACGTCCCACGCCGGTCTCCGGCGCACGATCGAGCTCGCGCCGGACCCCGGCGGGAGCATCGGCAGGGCGCCTCCGGCGTGTCCCGGAAGCGTCCTGTGGAATCGCAGTGGAGATCAGTGGACGGGCGAGGGCCTCAGGCGGAACGACCGGCCACGGCGGCGCGCCCTCGCCCATCGCGTGCTGGACCACGACGACGGGGATCCCGGCGGCGCCGGCCGCCTCGATCGCCCGGACGACGCGAGGGACCGACTCGCTGTGCGGCGGGTGCTGGATCTGCAGCGGGCCGCTGCCGAAGTAGTCCTGCTGGACGTCGACGAGGACGCGTGCGCGCTGAGGGCTGGGCACGGAGGGCTCCTGGGGGTTCCGGCGGTTACGGGGGTGCGACCGGTGATGGGTGCTCCTCACATCCTGGGAACGCCCGTCTGGATCCAGCAGTGGCGCAAAGGCCGACAGACGATGGATTCGCGCCAAGCGAGAGAGGGATCGACACACGGATCGGGATCCATGCCTTCGACGGGATCACCATGTTCCACCTGTCGGTGCCGCAGATGGTCTGCGACGAGGTCGCCCGGCAGGGCCTGGGCGACTGGGAGAAGTTCCTGTTCGGCGACCGTCCCGGCCGGGTCCGCACCGCCGAGGGGTACGGCATCGAGGGCTTCCGAGGCCTGGCGGCCGCGGCGGGCGCCGACGTCCTCGTGATGCCGTCGTGGTTCCTCGACGGGCGCCCGGCCGGTGCGGCGGTGCGCGGCACGCTGCGCGCGGCCCATGACGACGGGGCGACGGTCGTCGGTCTCTGCCTCGGGGCGATCCCGGTGGCCGACGCCGGGCTGCTCGCCGGGCGCATGGCGGTCACGCACTGGCAGGCCTTCGACCTGCTGGCGCAGCGGCATCCGGAGCTCGCCCTGGACGAGTCGGTGCTCCACCTCGACCACGTCGACGTCCTCACCTCGGCGGGCACCGCATCGGGGCTGGACGCCTGCCTGCACCTGGTCCGGTCACGCCTCGGGTCCGACGCGGCGAACAGGGTGGCCCGGAGCCTGGTCATCGCCCCGCACCGTGCGGGCGGGCAGGCCCAGTACATCGAGCGCCGGCTGCTGGAGACGACCGACCGGCCGATCGACACGATCGCGGCGGCCTGCGGCATCGGCAGCCCCGTGACGCTGCGCCAGAACTTCTCGGCCGCCTTCAGGACCTCCCCCTCGCAGTACCGTGCGCGCTTCCGGGCGGAGGCGGCCGGAGCGGAGTAGTGACTCCGTCGCTCCCGCCGGGCGGACGCCGGGGGAGTGCCCGCGGATCCGTCACGGCGTGCGACACCCATGCCCTCCAGCGGCAACAGCGGATCTCCCCTTGCCCTCGGAGTACCCAGTGGTGGCGCGGTGGTTCCCGTGCACCGTGCAGGGCATCGCGTGGCAGCACGCTGTGGTGACGACCGGGCGCATACGCCCCCTGGGCGGAGCACTCCACGCCCCTCGACGTGCACGACGATGCGCAGGCGTCGAGCATCAGCGGACCCTGGCTCGGTGCGACGCCTCCGTGGTTCGTGTTCGTGTTCGTGTTCGTGTTCGGGGGGGGGGGGGGGGGGGCAGGCCGCCGTCCTACTCCACGGTGAAGAAGTCCAGCCGGACACTGTCGGGCAGGCGGGTGCCCGTGCCGACGAACAGGCGCGAGTTGACCCACGCCAGATCCGAGTCCTCGGGAGCTGTGACGCGAGGGAAGCACCTGAAGTAGATCTCGTCCCGGGACACGGTCTCGCCCTTCATGAGGCGCTCCAGAGCCTCGGGGTCTCCGTGGCGGAGAGCGCGGTTCTCTATCAGGAGCCGCGGACCGCCCTCCACCTCCACGACGTAGGACGCGACGAGATGGGCCAGGCCCGGGGAGGAGTACTGCTGGAAGTCGGCCCCCGCGTCCAGGACCGTGCCGACCCATCCGTCACCGTGTGCTCGTCCTCCGCGGATGGGGACCACACGGCGCACACCGTCGGTCGTGCTGCCGATGGTGATGGGCTGGTCGACGTCCACGTCGACCGAGGCGAACCAGGTGAGGGCGGGGGGTGAGGGCGTGTTGGTCATGGGATCAAGCTACAGGCGGGCGCACCCGCAGGTGCGGGCAGCACGAGAGACCCGCGCTCGCGATCGAGCGGTGCCGTCCCTCCGCCCTGCTGCTCCGCTCTCCTCCTCCGCTCTCCTCCTCCGGTCTCCTCCTCCGCACGTCCGGCTCGTTCCCGGTCCGACGACCTCATGGCTGAGGGGTGAAGTCTGCATCAGGGGTCAATTCGCGTGCACTGGCGGTCAAGTCGATGCGCATCCGGGCGCCGATAGTTGAGGCAGCGCTCGGGACGATCGGATCTCGGGGAGGGATCGAGGAGGACTCGTGAGCAAAGCCGACGTCATCGTCACCAATGCTGTTGTCCGCACGATGGACCCGGAGCAGCCGCGCGCGACGGCATTCGCCGTCGCCGGCGGTCGCATCGTGCTCGTCGGATCCGTCGACGAGGTGCGGGCGATCGCTGATCCTGACACCGAGATCGTGGATCTCGCCGGCGCAGCCGTGATCCCCGGTCTCGTCGACGTCCACAACCATCACCTGATGGCGGGTGAAACAGACCTGTACCAATTGACCTTCTCGCCCTCCGCCACCTTCGACGAGGTCGTCGAGGCGGTGCGCGTCTACTCCGCCGGCCTGGAACCGGACGCATGGGTCATCGGCGAGGCCTTCGGAAGCGTGCTCATCGATGACTTCTCACGAGGGTCAGCTCGGCAGCGGCTCGACGAGGCGGCCGGCGGCCGGCCCGTCGCCCTGACCGACGACAGCCACCACAACCGATTCGCCAGCACCCGTGCCCTGGAACTCGCCGGGATCACAGCAGACACCCCCGACCCGGACCAGGGGCACATCGTCCGCGACCCCGGGACGGGGGAACCGACGGGTCTGCTGCTCGAGTCCGCGACGATTGCCCTGACGGAAGCCGTGGACGCCGGGTTGCAGCGCACGCCCGAGCGGTACCGGGGCGCGAGCCGGCGGGCGCTCGAGATCCTGCACTCCTACGGGATCACCGCCTTCCAGGACGCTGCCGCCACCGTGGAGATCATGGGGGCGCTGCGCGATCTCGACGAGGCGGACGAGCTCCACGCCTGGGTCTCCTCCTGCATGCTGTCCTCGGGATTCCTCTTCGCCAACACTCCCTTCGGCGACGAGCTCGTCGCGCGCGGCGAGGAGTTCCGCACGACGCACCACCGGCCGGACTTCGTCAAGGTGGCCCTCGACGGGGTGCCACCCACCTACACCGGAGCCTTCCTCACGCCCTATCTCGAGACTCCCGAGCACGGTCACGGGCACTGCGGGGTCACCACGATGGAGCCGGCGGAACTCGAGGCCTGGTTGCTGCGGACGGCGGCTCGCGGGCTCGGGGCGAAGATCCACTGCACCGGTGACGCATCGGTGAGGGTGGCACTGGACGCCATCGAAACGGTCCGCGCTGCCGGGCACCTCGAGCCGAAGTACCACATCGCGCACGGTCAGTTCGTGCACCCGGAGGACCGGCCCCGTTTCGCGTCCCTCGACGTGGCGGCCGACATCTCGCCGTACCTCTGGTTCCCCGGCGTCATCACCGACGCGATCGCCGGCGTCCGGCCCAGTGAGGAGGCGAGCCGGCTGCAGCCGAACCGGGATCTCCTCGACCTCGGCGTGCTCGTGGCCGGAGGCTCAGACTGGCCCGTAAGCGAGTCTCCGAACCCGTGGGAGGGCATCCAGGGCCTCGTGACCCGGGCGGACCCGCTCGGTCGGCACTCCGGCACCCTGTGGATCGAGCAGGCGGTCACGCTCGAGGAGGCGCTCGAGATCTTCACCGTCAACGGTGCGAAGGCCATGGGCATGGACGACGTGACCGGATCCCTCAGCGTCGGCAAGTCCGCCGACTTCGTCGTGCTCAACCAGGATCCCTTCGCCGTGCCGGCCGAGCGCATCGTCGAGACGCATGCCGTCGAGACCTGGTTCGCCGGCCGTCGGGTCTATGCCCACTCCTGAGGTCCCCGCCTGAGGTCCACACCCTGCCCTTCCTTGTCCCACACCCGAGCACACCGAGGAGAACCTCCCATGCGTATCAGCAGATTGATTCCGGCCATTGCGTCGACCGGTGCCGTGGCACTCGTTCTCGTCGGCTGCGGCACCACGACGGCAACGGAGCCCTCGGCCGAGTCCGCCGAGCGCGGCGCCGTCGACAAGATCCTGTTCGACTACCCGTTCACGGCCCTGCCCGTCTACGGCGCCATCACGGGCATCGTCGAGGAGCGTGCCGCCGAGAAGGGCGTCGAGGTGGTCTTCACCAACGACGAGATGGACCTGCAGAAGCAGATCAGTCAGCTCAACTCCCACCTCACGAGTGATGTCGACGCCGTCGTCTCCTTCCCGGTGGACCCGGCGAGCCTGGAGAGCAGCGCGAAGCAGTACCAGGACGAAGGCAAGTACTGGGTCACCTACGGCGGCGACATGGAGAACCAGGACGCGACGCTGCAGTTCAGCTTCTACGACTCCGGCTACCAGCTCGGTCGGAATGCGGCCGAGTGGGCCCTCGAGAACGTCGGCCCGGAGGCCGAGGTCATCGTGCTCAACGAGACCGAGCGCCAGATCGGCATCGAGCGCACGCAGGGCCTGCTGGACGGACTGAAGGAGACTGCGCCCGACCTGCGGATCGTAGCGGAGCAGCAGGCCGTGACCCCCGAGGAGGGGCTCTCGGCCACCACAGCCCTGCTCGCGCAGCACCCGGACGCCAACGTCGTGGTCACGACGGTGGGCGACGCCGCGCAGGGCGCCTACCAGGCGCTCGCCGCCTCCGGCCGCGCGGAGGACGACCCGGAGACCTATGTCGGTGGTCTCGACCCCAACCTCTTCGGTCTCCAGAAGATGCAGGAGGGCAACTTCTTCCGCGCCGCGACCTACTTCTCGCTGGAAGAGCTCGTGAAGAACGTCATCGACATCCCGGTCGCCCTCGGCGAGGGGGAGGTCGACGCCAGCGTCGACCTCCCCGTGACCGTCGTGACGGCGGACACTCCTGAGCTCGCGGACTACATCGCCGAACTGGGCGGCTGATCGACGGCCCGTGCGGGCGCCCGTGGGCGCCCGCACGCCCGGTCGTCACTCCCGCCCTCACCCCTGAAGGAGACGCCATGGCCGCATCGGTGCACGGCCTGACCAAGCGGTACGGTGCCACTCTGGCGCTCGACGACGTGACGCTCGACATCCCCGACGGGGAGGTGCACGCCCTCCTCGGGCACAACGGCGCGGGGAAGTCGACGGTCATCAAGTGCCTCGGTGGCGGGATCCACCCGAGCAGCGGCACGATCGAACTCGACGGCCGGACCTATGACGGCCTCACCCCCCGTGAATCGATCGCGGCGGGCGTCGCCGTCATCTATCAGCACCTCACGGTGATCGACGGGCTCACCGTCGCCGAGAACCTCTTCATCGGCCAGGAGCACACCCGCGGGGGACTGATCGACCGGCGCAGGCAGCGCGAGGACGCGCGGGCCGCCCTGGAGCGGGTCGGCGCGCACGGGATCGACCCGGACATGCAGGTCCGGGCCCTGCCCATCGGTCAGCGTCAGCTCGTCGAGATCGCCAAGGCCCTCCAGCGGGACGCCCGGCTCCTCATTCTCGACGAGCCCACGGCGGCGCTCTCCCGCGAGGAGTCCGACCGCCTCGGGGCCCTCGTGCGTGATCTCGCCACGCGCGGCATCGCCATCCTGTACGTGACGCACCTCCTCGGGGAGGTGATCAAACTGGCGGATGCGGCCACGGTGCTCCGCAACGGCAGGGCCGTCTGGAGCGCCCGGGGCGGGGAGATCACCCAGGAGGCCCTCGTCGACGCCATCAGCGACGGCCAGGGTGCCGTGCACGACCCCCCTGCCCCGCCGCGTCCCGACCACGTCCCCGCCCTCGCCGTGCGCGGACTCACCTCGCCGGGCCTGGGCCCGATCGACGTGACGATTGCCGCCGGTGAGATCGTCGCCTGCTACGGGCTCATCGGATCCGGTCGCACCCGGTTCCTGAACACCCTCTTCGGGAGAGTCCACCGGACCGGAGGCACAGTCAGCGTCGACGGAGTGCCGCGGAAGGCCGACAGGCCCCTCGCCGCACTGCGGGGAGGCATCGCCCTCGTGCCGGGAGACCGCGCGCGCGAGGGGCTCTTCGGCACCCTGTCGGCGCTCGACAACACCGTGGTCGGCGTCGCGCCGAGACTGGCGCGTCTGGGGTTCCGCGCACGCAGACCGGAACGCGCCACCTTCGACGCCGTAGCGCGCTGGCTCTCCCTGCGCCCCCTGTCGTCGACGCTGCCCGCCGGCAGGTTCAGCGGCGGGAACCAGCAGAAGATCCTCCTCGGTCGCTGGGTGAACGACGTCGCCCGCACCCGCGTGCTCCTCCTCGACGACCCCACCCAGGGAGTCGACGTCGGCGCCCGCAAGGACATCTACGACGCCGTGAAACGACTCGCGGTGGAGCGCGGGGTCGGCGTCCTCGTCGCGACCAACGAGTCGGAGGAGGTCGTCGACCTGGCGCACCGCTGCCTGATCTTCGAGCGAGGACAGATCGTCGGTGAGCACACCGTCGCCGGCACCACCGCCGACCAACTCCTGGCGATCGTGCACAGCACACATCCCGACACACGAATCATCGACTCCGCCGAAGGGCTCCCGCAATGAAGAACAACCGCCTGGCCCTCGCCGCCCTCGAAGGCGTCATCCGCACGCCGCTCTTCGTGCTCCTCATCGTCATGGTCCTCGCGGTCCACTTCACGACCGATTCGTTCTTCGCCTGGCAGAACCTGCGGGGCGTGCTCCAGGACAGCGCGGTGATCGCCATCGTGGCGATTCCCGTCGCGATCCTCCTGATCTCGGGATACATCGACCTGTCCGTCGGATCATCCCTCGCGCTCGGCGGTGTCGTCGCCGCCGTCGTGATGGACAAGGGAGCAGGCGAGCCGGCCGTGGCCATCGTCCTGGCCATGCTCGCCGGCGCCGCCGTAGGGCTCGTCAACGCGTTCGCCGTCACGGTCCTGGGACTCAACTCCTTCATCACCACCCTGGGCACCCTCACCGCGGTGCGAGGTGTCGCCCAGCTCGTCAGCCCAGCGCCGCGCAACAACTTCGGCGACGAGTTCGGCTTCCTGGGCGTGGGCACGATCGCCGGCGTCCCGCTGTCGGTCTGGATCGCCGGCATCCTGCTCGTCGTGGCCGCAGTGTTCCTGACGCTGACCCCGGTGGGACGGCAGGTCTACGCCCTCGGCGTCAACCGTGAAGCGGCCTACCTCTCCGGCGTGCACGTGAAGGTCATTCCCTTCGTGCTGTTCGTCCTCTCGGGCGCGTTCGCCGGCTTCGCCGGCACCGTCGTGGTGGCACGGATCAACAGTGCGCCGGCCGGCCAGATCGGTTCGGGCTTCGAGCTCGTCGTCCTCACCGCTGTGCTGCTCGGTGGGGTGGCGCTGACCGGAGGTGAGGGAACCGTTTTCGGGGTGCTCGTCGGCGTCCTCTTCTACGGGGCGCTCAACAACTCGCTCGTGCTGCTGGGGGTCACGACGTTCTGGCAGTCCGTGGCCAGCGGCCTCGCGCTGATCGCGGCGATCGGGCTCAGCGTCGTGACGCACGCGCTCAGGGACCGGCTCGCTGCGACCAAGGCGCGACGACTCGCCGCAACGACCGCCTGACGCCCAGGACCGGCCCGGCCGCCGTCATGCGCGTCCGTCCGCGCCGGCTCGTCCCCACGGGTCCCAGCACCATGGTGCTGGGACCAGGGCTAAGGCCGTCTGCGGCGGAGTGAGCTGGGCGCGACGCCGAAGTGCGCACGGAACGTGCGGCTGAAGTGGGCCGGGTCGACGAAGCCGTTGTCGAACGCGATCGACGACACGGACCGCGCCGCATGAAGCGGATTGAGGAGCTCGTCATAGCAACGTTCGAGACGACGGTTCCGGATGATGGTCGAGACCGTCGTTCCTCGGTCACTGAACAACAGGTGCAGGTACCGCACCGAGACGAAGTGCGCAGCCGCGATCATGCCGGGGCTGAGCTCCGGCTCCGCAAGATGCTCGTCGACGTACTCGAGGACCCGGTGCAGGAGAGTCTCCTGAGTCCCGGCGACGACCGGGGAGCCGCCGTGTGATTCCAGCAGCGTCGACACCAGGGCGAGCGCGTTCTGCGAGAGGCGGTGCAGCGTGTGGGGCTCGAAGTCGCACGCCTGCTGGGCGAGGGACGAGATGTACGGGCGCACCAGGGCGCCGATTCCGGAGGCGCTGTCCAGGGGCGTCGCAGCAGCCCGGGCGATCACGGGGCCGGGCAGGGCGAGCATCTTCTTGGGGAACATCACGACCGAGATCCGCGTGTCATCGCCGCAGACGATGGAGTACGGGCGGCCGGTGTCGGAGACGGTCATGTCGCCGGCAGCCAGACGGTTCTCACCACCGTCCTGGACGATCGTGCCACTGCCCTGCTCCAGCACGGTGAACTTCAGGTAGTGCTGCGGGTTCTTCGCGATCAGCGATGGTGTGCGGTGCACCGAGTGGGCGTCCCCGGCGATCGTCAGCAGCTGCACATCACCGCTCGCCCGGCCACTGAGCGCGCCCTGGAAGTCGTCGGGCCGGTCGGTCCTGACATCGAGAGCGACGACGGCTCGTGCCGCGGCGCTGCGGAACGCCGCGAACCTCAGGTACCTGGTGGGTCTCGCCGGGCGTTCCACGGTCTGGTCGAGGGTCATCTGGCTGCACTCCATCGTGAGGTGTCGATCCGATACGGTGCGGTGGTTCATCGCAGAAGCAACGGCGGCGCCGGACGGCGCAGCAGCGATGCGCAGGCACCTCACGACGTGGACAGCGGGAGCGGGCCGGGCGCTGCCGCCCCACTCCGCGATCCGGTCACTTCAACGATTCGTGCACGCTGGGGGCGGTCCGGTCCTCACCGGGGCAGTGCGTGCAGGGCTGCCTCGAGCTGCTCCAGCAGCAGGTCGGCGTGCTCACGGGTGAACACCAGGGGTGGGCGCATCTTCAGGACGTTGTCGTGAGGGCCGATGCGGCTGATCAGCACGCCGCGTTCGCGCAGGTCCTCGACCAGTGCCTTCGTCAGGTCCGCTGCCGTCCGTCGTTCCCCGTCAGGAGCGATGAACTCCAGGCCGAAGAACAATCCACGGCCCCGGCCGGCACGCACGTGCGGATCGCCCTCGGCGATGCCGTGCAGGCGGCCCCCGATGTGCTCGCCGAGCTCCCGGGCCCGGGCCATGAGGTCCTCCTCCTCCATGACCTGCAGCACGGCCATTCCAGCGGCGGAGGAGACGGGGCTGCCGGCGAAGGTGTTGAAGTACATGTTGTGCCGGCCGAACTCGTCGAGCAGCTCCTCGGTGGTGACCACGGCACCGACCGGGTGTCCGTTGGCCATGGGCTTGCCCATGGTCACCAGGTCGGGGGTGAGCTCGAACATCTGGTGGCCCCACATGCTGGTGCCGATCCGGCCGAAGCCCGACTGCACCTCGTCGGCGATCACCAGGCCGCCGGCGGCCCGAACCCGGGCGGTGACGCCTTCGATGTATCCGGCCGGGGTGTGCAGCAGCCCTTCGGTGGAGAACAGGGGGTCGAAGAGGAACGCCGAGACCCCGTGCCCGGTCTCCTGCAGGGAGGCGATGGCGGCGTCGACCCCGGTCAGGGCCTGCTCGAGCAGCTCCCGCTCGTCGGCCGCTCCGATCACGTCGGGGATGTGCAGGGCCCGCACGTGGGCGCCGAGGGGCTCGCGGGTGGTGAGCCCGGTGGTCATCTCGGCCAGGGTGATGGTGTTGCCGTGGTAGTTGAAGTCGGTGACCAGCACGCCGGTGTGCCCGGTGTGCTGGCGGGCGAGGCGCAGGGCCAGCTCGTTGGCCTCCGAGCCGCTGTTGACGAAGAACACCCGTTCCAGGCCGGTCTCGAAGGTGGCCAGCAGGGCCTCGGCGTACTCCACGACCCTGCTGTTGAGGTAGCGGGTGTGCAGGTTGATCGTGCGCAGCTGGGCGCTGACGGCGTCGGCGACCACCGGGTTGGCGTGCCCGACGTGGGGGACGTTGTTGTACCCGTCCAGGTAGGTCCTGCCCTGGGCGTCGGTGAGCCAGACCCCGTGGCCGGACACCAGCTCCAGGGGAGTGTCGTAGAACAGTGGGGAGTGCCGGCCCAGCGTGGCGTAACGGCGCGCCAGGAGGTCGGAGCCGGCCTGCGGCTCAGCGGTTGCCGAGGAGGTGGTTTCTGCGGTCATGGCTGTCCTTCGGTGTGAACGCGTCAGTAGCCCGTGAGAGGTCAGAGGGCCGCGCGGCTGAGCAGGCCCCGGGTCAGGAGCGTGATGGTGGCGATCTGCTGCTCGGCGGTGCCCGGGCTGGTGGCCGCCTGCGTTCCGCAGGCGCGGATGGCGCCGGTCAGTGCCGCGGCCATCGCGTCGATGGCGACATCCTCGGGCAGCTGTCCGGCGGCCTGTGCCGCCAGCAGGTCGATCTTGATGAGCTCCTCGACGGACTTGGACGTCATGCCCAGCACACCCGCCAGGACCGGCACGATGTCCGGGCCCATCACTCCGTAGAACCGGCCGGCCGGTGTGCTGGTGGCCTCCACCAGGGCCCGGGCCAGCGCGGTGACCCGATCGACCAGCCCGCGAGCCTCCTCGCGCAGGGTGCTGCCCCGGTCGTAGACCTCGGCGCCGATGCGCAGGTACACCTCGCGGACGATCTGATCCCGGCCCTCGGGGAAGTAGGCGTACACCGTGCGGCGCGACAGCCCGGCACGCCGGCTGAGCTCCTCCAGCGTGGTGCCGGCGTAGCCGGCCTCGCTCAGCGCCTCGGCTGCGGCATCGAGGATGTCCGCCCGGGCTCGCAGCTTGTTCCGCTCACGCAAGGACAACTGCTGCTCGTCGGAGGTGCTCATGGGGTGACCGCCTTCCTGCCGTCGGTCCGGGCCCCCCCGGCCCGGTGCTCCGCTGGAGTGAGCCTCAACGGCTCGTGCCGAATCATTGCACACGCTGGGAAAAAGGTGAAGGCTATGGGTACTTGCTTATCGAAGTGGGCACACTTTAGTTTTGTCGTGAGGCGGCTCACATTCTCCGGCCATCCTCTCCGTCACGAGAAAGACGTCACCATGGACACAGGCACAGCAATCCGCACTGTTCGAATCGCGCTCCGGCGGTACGGCTTCGTCGAGGGTGCGGCGCTGGAACTGGTGAAGTACCGGGAGAACTACATCTTCCGTCTCACCGAGCCCACCGGGGCGAGCTATGCCGTGCGCCTGCACCGGGCCGGCTATCGGACCGACGCTGAGATCAGGACCGAGCTCGCCTATCTCAAGGCTCTGGCGGAGCGGGGGATGAGCGTGCCCGAGGTCGTCCCCGCGGTGAACGGTGAACTGGTCTGTCTGGTGGACGCCGAGGGCGGTGAGACGTACTACCTCGACGTGCAGAAGTGGCTGGAGGCGTCGTTCCCGCTCGGGGACGTGGCCGAGGCCTTCGCGGGGACCAGGGCGCTGGAGCCCGAGGCGTTCCGGCAGCTGGGCGTGCTGACGGCAGAACTGCACCACCACACCATGACGATCGGGCGGACACCGGGCTTCGAGCGCAGCGCCTGGGACGTCGAGGGCCTGGCGGGTGCGGCGCCGCTGTGGGGCACCCCGCTGGCGCTGGAGGAGCTGAGCCGCGAGCAGGCCGCTCTGCTGGCCAGGGCCCTCGCCAAGCTCAGGGCCGAGCTGGGGGCCATCGGCACCGCCCCGGAGTCCTACGGGGTGATCCACGCGGACCTGACGCTGGAGAACGTCCTGGTCCAGGACGGGCGGCTGATCATCATCGACTTCGACGACTTCGGGGAGGGCTGGCATCTCTTCGACCTCACCACCGCCCTGTTCTTCCTGGTGCCGCATCCGCGCTACGAGGACTACCGGCGAGCCCTGCTGGAGGGCTACCGCTCAGCACGGCCCGTGCCGGACAGCTTCTTCGAGGCGTGGGACGCCCTGCTGCTGGCCCGGGGAACGACCTATCTGGGGTGGGCCGCCGACCGGCGAGGCGACGAGACGGCCGAGTTCATCGTCGAGCGCGTCGTCCCGGTGGTGCTCGGGTTGGCCGCACGCTACGCCCCGATGCTCTCATCCCCCGCGGCCGCCTCCGGCTGACGCGGTCCCGCCGCCCCGTGCAGGGTCCTTGCCGTCTCCAGCATGGCCTCCGCCCGTCGCGACGGTCGCACGCCGGAGTCCCACGCGAGGCAGACGTCGACGGGGCGCGGGGTGGGGTCGATCCGGCGTAGGACGAGGGAGCGTCCGCCCCAGGTGAGGTCCCCCTCCGGGTGCTGGACCAGTACGGAGTAGCCGAGGCCGCGTCCCACCAGGGACCGGGTGATCTCGTAGTCGGTCGTGCGGAAACGGACGTGCGGGGTGACCCCGGCGGCAGCGAACAGGGCCATGGTGTTCTCCCGGCTGGGAGGAAGGTCGAGGAGGATGAACGGCTCGCCGGCGAGGCGCTCGAGCGGAAGGCATTCCGCGGCGGCGAGCGAGTGATCCGCGGGGAGCACCACGTGCGGGACGGCTGAGTACAGGCGATGTGTGCTGATCCCGGCCGGGAGCGCGACGTCGTAGACGACGGCGAGGTCCAGCTCTCCCCGGGTCAGCCTCTCCAGGACCGCGGTCTGACTGCCGCTGAAGAAGTCCAGGTCCACATCCGGGTGCTCCTCGGTGTATGCGGCGAGCAGCTCTGCCAGGACGGTGGGGGCCAGGGTGAGGTAGCTCCCGAGCATCAGGGGGCCGTGCAGGTTGTCTCCCGAGTCCTGGGCGCGCAGCTCCAGATCCTCCGCCTCGTGGAGGAGGCTGCGGGCGTGCCGCAGCACGTCCTCACCGCTGCGCGTGAGGGTGACGCCGTGGGCGCGGCGGCGCACCGTGAGTTGGGTGCGGAGGACTCGCTCCAACTCGTCGACCGCTCCCGACACCGCCGAGGGGGAGACCCGAAGGCGCTGGGCAGCTCCGGTGATGCTGCCGAGTTCGGCGACGGCGACGAACGAGGTCAATTGGCGCAAGGTGAACCCGACGGTGCGCACGGTGCCGCCTCCTCTGATTTTCTGTGGAACATCGCAAGATATCTGTTCTTTCCCCATGATATGTCCGCGGTCACACTGGAGGGACGACATGTCGACCCCCGAGGAGACCCTTCCCATGACGAGCACGGCGCACGAAACGATCGACTGCCCCACCGCCGACTGGGTCACCATCCCGGATCTTCATCGTGATCCGTTCCCGATCTATCGGCGGATGCGCAGCGAGGCCCCGGTGCACTGGGTGCCGGCGGTCAACCGGTACATGGTCACCGACTACACCGCCTGCCACATCATCGAGCAGGACGCCGAGCGCTTCAGCGCCGACGAGACCGATTCACTGATGAAGCGGTCGATGGGCCACTCGATGCTGCGCAAGGACGACCCCGAGCACAAGGTGGACCGGGACTCCTACGGGGCCACGCTGCGCCCGAAGACCATCAAGCAGCACTGGAACGCGATCTTCGCAGCCAACAACCGCCGGTACCTCGACGAGCTCAAGGCGAAGGGCCCCGGCGCGGACTTCGTCTGGGACTACGCCGCCCCCTACGCGGCGGAGAACCTCCGGCTGATCTGCGGCTTCCACAACGCCACCCAGGAGGACATGCAGCGCTGGAGCCAGACCATGATCGACGGCACCGGCAACTACGCCGACGATCCGGAGGTCTGGGCCGAGAGCGAGAAGTCCTCCGCGGAGGTCGACGCCGCCATCGACGAGATGCTCCCCCACTTCCAGGAGAACCCGGACCACAGCCTGCTCTCGGGGCTCTCCTCGATGCCGATCCCGCTGGAGGCCATCCGTGCCAACCTCAAGATGACCATCGGCGGGGGCCTCAACGAACCCCGCGACGTGCTGTCCACCACGATCTGGGCGCTGCTCACCCACCCCGAGCAGCTGCAGGAGGTCCAACAGGATCCGTCGCTGCACCTGGCGGCCTTCGAGGAGTCCGTGCGCTGGGTCGCCCCCATCGGCATGTACCCGCGCCAGGTCGTGGCCGACACGGTCCTGGAAGGCGTCCGGCTGCCCGCCGGGGCCCGTCTGGGCGTGGTGATCGGGGCGGCCAACCGCGACCCGAGGATCTGGGACGACCCCGAGGCCTTCGACCTCCTCCGCCCCAAGCGCCCGCACCTGGCCTTCGGCGGCGGCTCCCACTTCTGCGCCGGCACCTGGGTCGCCCGGGCCTCGGTCGCCCAGATCGCCATGCCGGCTGTGCTCGCCGAGCTGCCCGGTCTCCGCCTGCACCCGCAGGACCCGCCGGTGGACGCCGGCTGGGTCTTCCGCGGCATGGTCCACATGCCCGTCCACTGGGACTGACCCCACCCCGCGCACCCGCTGATCCGCACCCCTCACCGATCCCCGCCAGGAGCTCCCATGCCCACCATCACCTACCACCAGCCCGACGGCGCAGCGCGCACGCTCACCGTCGAGGACGGCACCTCCGTCATGCGCGCGGCGGTCGTCGCCGGCGTTCCCGGCATCGTCGGGGAGTGCGGAGGCCAGGCCATGTGCGCCACCTGCCACGTCTACCTCCGTCCCGGTACCGAGGAACTCCTGCCGCCGGTCGGCGAGGACGAGGACGAGATGCTCGACTGCACGGTGGCCGAACGCACCGACCGGTCCCGCCTGGGCTGCCAGGTGACCACCGGAGGAGAGCTGCAGGACCTCGAGGTCGACGTGCCCGCCGAGCAGGTGTGACCGTGAGCGCCGAACACCACGAGCCCGGCGTCGTCGTCGTCGGGGGCGGCCACGCCGGCCTGCAGGTCGCCGAGACCCTGCGCGCCGAAGGTTACGAGGGCACCGTCACGGTGGTCGTCGACGATCCCCACCCGCCCTATCAGCGGCCACCCCTGTCCAAGGACTACCTCGGGGGCAAGGACGCGGCCCCCCTGCCCCTGCGCGGCCCCCGCTTCGCCGAGGAGCACCGCATCGACCTGCGCACCGGCGTCACCGCCACCGGGATCGACCGGCAGAGGCGCACCGTCCACCTCGACACCCACGAGGTGGTGCCCTACGCGCACCTGGTCCTGGCCACGGGCGCGGCCAACCGGCGCCTCACCTGCCCGGGGGCCGAGCTGGACGGTGTCCACGGCCTGCGCACCCTGGACGACGCCCAGCGGCTGAGCGCGGCGATGACCGCTGCCCGCCGGGTCGTGGTCATCGGGGCCGGGTTCATCGGCCTCGAGTTCGCCGCGGTCGCCCAGGCCCGCGGGCTGGAGGTCACCGTCCTGGAGTTCGCCCCCCGGCCGATGGGCCGGGCCGTCAGCCCCGTCACCGGGGACTGGTTCGCCCGGGCCCACCTCGCCTCGGGCATCGACCTGCGCCTGGGCGAGGGCATCGAACGCTGTGAAGGCACCGGCCGCGTCGAGGCCGTGGTCTCGACCACGGGGGACCGGTGTCCCGCCGACCTCGTCGTGGCCGGCATCGGCGTGGTGCCCAGCACGGCACTGGCCGAGCAGGCAGGGCTCGAGGTCGACAACGGCATCGTCGTCGACGCGTCGCTGCGCACCTCCGATCCGGCGGTCCTCGCCGTCGGGGACTGCGCCAGCTTCCCCAGCGTGCACGCAGGGATCCGGAGCCGGCTCGAGTCCGTGCAGAACGCCACCGACCAGGCCCGCCACGCCGCCCGCACCATCCTCGGCCGCACCGCCGACTACGCCGACCTGCCCTGGTTCTGGAGCCGGCAAGGACCCTGGAAGCTGCAGATCGCCGGGCTGCACCGCCCCGGCGACCACACCGTGGTGCGCGGGGACCCCACCGCCGGCAAGTTCTCCGTGTTCTGCTTCCGCCAGGGCCACCTGGTCGCCGTCGAGTCGATCAACCGCCCCGCCGACCACATGACCGCACGCAAGCTCATCCACGGGCGAGTGCCCCTGACACCGGCGCAGGCCGCCGACCCTGCCCTCGAGCTCCAGGGCATCGCCCACGCCGCCACGAGCGCCGCCTGATCCACCGTCCCCCAGGGGTCGGGCGTGCCCCGACGCCCGCCGGCCGCCCGACTCGCCCACCCGAGGGCGACAGCGCGTGGACGGCGACAGGAGCGGGCCTGGTCGGGGCCGTGATGCACCGCGCGTCGCAGGGGGCCGAACGTGTCCGGTGCGGTGAACTAGAATTGACCCCGAGTGTGACGACGGACACGTCGCGCACGCCGATGACGGAACGGGAAAGGCGTCACATGGTGTCGACATCGCGCACTCCTGCCGGCGATGCCGCGGCCCCGGCCCTGATCACGTCGATCCAGGACTGGACGCGGCTCTCCTCCCGGTCCTTCGTGCCCCTGACCTGCACGACGACATCCCCTCGCACCTTCCGGGGTGACATGGCGGCACGGGAGGCCGGGAAGGTGCACGTCACCCACCTGCGGTTCGGTCCCCACGTCGTCGAACGGGCTCTCGTGACGCCCGGTGACCTCGGAGCGGGCCGGTTCAAGGTCGGGGTGCAGCTGGAGGGTCGCGGAATCGTGGAACAGGGGGAGGACACCGCGGAGCTGGGCGTCGGGGACATGGCCCTCTACGACACCTCTGCGCCCTACCGTCTGGAGTTCCCCGACGACGCGCGGCTGCTGGTGCTGATGTTCGACCACGCTTCGCTGGATCTGCCCCCCAACGCGGTGACCCATCTCCGGGCCCGCCGGCTCGGGCCCGAGGACCCCGTCCACCGCATGGTGGGGTCCTTCCTCACCTCCCTGGCCGATCACATGGGCGAACTGACGGGAATGACCGGCCAGCGCATGGGCAACGCGGCTCTGGACCTGCTCACCACGTCCTTCAACCGCGAGCTGGACGGCCAGGTCTCCGTCTCGCTGGACGAGAAGGACCGGCTGCGCGCCACCGTGCACGACTACATCGAGGCGCACCTGGCCGACCCCGAACTGAACCCGGCGATGATCGCCCGGGCGCACTACATCTCCGTGCGCCGACTGCACCAGGTGTTCCACGAGGAGGGCACCACGGTCTCGGCCTGGATCCGCAGGCGACGCCTGGAACGGTGCCGCAGGGCACTGGAGGACCCCGTGAGCGCGGCCGTGCCGATCTCCCGGGTCGCGTCCCGGTGGGGCTTCACCGACGGCGCCCACTTCTCCCGGGTGTTCCGGGCCGCCTACGGCATGACGCCTTCGCAGGTCCGCGCGCGCGCACTGGCGGCCTGAGCCGAGGGCCGCGGTCCCGGCCCAGCCCACGCCGACCCTCGTCCAGCAGCCGGCCGGCGCGGTGCCGGGGCGACTGGCGCCCACGACCGCACCGTCCGTCCGCGGTCAGAGGGCCGCTCAGCCGTGGATGACCTGGGGGGCGCCGAGGTGCTTGAGGCCCTCGACGCCGAACTCCAGGCCGACGTCGAGTCCGTTGGCCATCTCGACGGCCTCGTCGATGTCCGAGTGCTTCACGATGGGCAGCGCGGGCCCGAACTGCTCCTGGGCCACCAGCGGGTTGTCGTCGGCGAGGTCGGCCACCACGGTGGTGGGGTAGAAGTACCCGGGCCGGTCGGTGTCGGGGTTGCCGCGGAGCAGCACCCGCCCGCCCCCGGCCTTGGCCTGCTCGGCCAGGTCGGCGACGATGTCGTACTGAGCCTGGTTCTGCAGGGGGCCCAGGACGTTGTTCTCGTCCAGGCCGACACCCATCGGCATCTTCGCGGCGACCTCGGTGAGGGCCTCGCAGACGGCGTCGTAGACGTTCTCGTGGACGTAGAGGCGCTCACCCACCTCCCGGCCACCACGTGCAGCACGCCCTCGGGCAGCAGCTGGTTGAGCACGTGCGCCAGGGCCAGCACCGACAGCGGGGTGTACTCCGAGGGCTTCAGCACCACGGTGTCGCCCATCCGCAGGGTCGGGGCCGGCTGCCAGACGGAGATCATCATCGGCCAGTCCCACGGCCCGATCGCCCCGACCACGCCCAGGGGCCGGTAGTGCAGCTCGGCCTGGGTCCCGTTCTCCTCCACGAGGGTCTCCGGCTCCAGGGGGAGGGCGGCGGTGGCGCGCAGCCAGGCCGCGCAGGCGCCGACCTCGAAGCGGGCGCTGGGGCCGTTGAGCGGCTCGCCCTGCTCCCTCGAGAGCAGCTCGGCCGGCGCTTCCGCGGACGCCTCCACCGCGTCGGCGGCCGCATCCAGCAGGGCCGACCGTTCGGCGTGGCTGCGGGACGCCCAGCCGGGCTGCGCCCCGCGCGCGGAGGCCGCGGCGGCCGGACCGCTGCCCTTGACTGTCCGTGCACGCCGACCGCCATCCCGGGAACGAACCCGTCCGGCCCGGGGACAAGCGGTGTAATCCTCGTCACCATGGGTGGAAATCACCGTTTCAGCCGGAACCCCGGTCCGCTCCGCCACACCTGGAGGACTGCCATGAGCGACACCACCGACACCGTCCGACCGTCAGCACTGGGCGTCACGCACCCCCTGGACCTGCTGACACCTGCCGAGATCTCCGCGGCCCGCGCCGTGCTGGAGGGGGCCGACCTGCTGCTCCCGTCCACCCGGTTCCCCCGGGTGCTGCCGGTGGAGCCGCCGAAGTCCGTGGTCCTGGGCCACACGGAGGGCGACGACGACTTCGACCGCTCGCTCGACATCACGCTGCTGGACACCGACACCGGCCGCACGCGCCGGGCCGTGGTGTCCGTGACCGCCGGCGAGGTCCGCTCGCTCGAGACCCTCCCCACCGGGGAGCACCCCTACGGGCAGGCCCAGTACCTGTTCGAGGAGTACGACCGGGCCGGGGCGGTCGTCAAGGCGGACCCGCGCTGGCAGGCGGCCATGGCCCGCCGGGGGATCGAGGACACCACCCACACGTTCGTCTCCCCGCTGGCGCCGGGTTTCTTCCCGCGGGAGGACGAGACCGGCAAGCGGGTGATCCGCTCCCTGACCTTCCACCGCCGCTTCGAGGGCGACAACCCGTGGGGCCACCCGGTCGAGGGGCTCATCGCCCACGTCGACCTCACGGCCGGGGAGGTCATCCGCCTGGAGGACGAGGGCGACGTCCCGGTGCCCATGGCCGACGCCAACTACACCCCCGAGCACGTCGGCCCCGCCCGCACCACGCTCAAGCCCCTCGACATCGTCCAGCCGGAGGGCCCGTCCTTCCAGGTCGACGGCACCCACGTGACCTGGGAGAACTGGAAGCTGCGCATCGGCTTCAACGCCCAGGAGGGCCTGGTGCTCAACCAGGTCACCTTCCGCGACGACACCGGGGAGCAGCCCGAGGACCGCTCCGTGCTCTACCGGGGCTCCGTGCCGGAGATGGTGGTGCCCTACGGGGACACCACGAACACCCGCTTCTGGATCAGCTACTTCGACGCCGGGGAGTACCTGCTCGGCAAGAACGCCAACTCCCTCAAGCTCGGCTGCGACTGCCTGGGCGTCATCCAGTACTTCGACGTGTACGTGGCCGACGACGAGGGCCACCCGATGGAGATCCCGCACGCGGTGTGCATGCACGAGGAGGACTACGGCGTGCTCTGGAAGCACACCGAGCCCGGTGAGGCCCCGCAGGTGCGCCGCTCCCGCCGGCTGGTGATCAGCTACTTCGCCACCATCGGCAACTACGAGTACGGCTTCTTCTGGTACTTCTACCTCGACGGCTCCATCCAGGTGGAGGCCAAGGCCACCGGCATCGTCTTCGCCGGCGCCTGCCTGCCCGGGCAGCCCAACCGCCACTCGGCCGAGATCGCCCCCGGCATCCAGGCACCGGTGCACCAGCACATCTTCTGCGCCCGGCTCGACGTCGCCGTCGACGGCACGGAGAACTCCGTGCAGGAGGAGAACCTCGTGGCCCTGCCCATGGGCGACGACAACCCCTACGGCAACGCCTTCACATGGTCGCGCACCGACGTGACCCGGGAGTCCGAAGGAGTCCGGGACGCGAACACGGAGACCGGCCGGAAGTGGTTCGTCACCAACCCCCACCGACGCAACCACGTGGGCGAGCCCACCGCCTACCACCTGATCCCCATGCCGGGCCCGCGGCTGCTGGCCGCGGAGGGCTCATCGGCCCGGAAGCGGGCCGAGTTCGCCACCCACCACCTGTGGGTCACCGCCTTCGACGCCGAGGAGCGGTTCCCGGCCGGGGACTTCCCCAACCAGCACGCCGGCGGAGGCCTCGGGGACTGGGTGGCCCAGGACCGGAACCTGGTCGACACGGACGTGGTGCTGTGGCACACCTTCGGTCCCACGCACATCCCGCGCACCGAGGACTGGCCCGTGATGCCGGTGGACTACTACGGCTTCTGGTTCAAGCCCTACGGCTTCCTGGACCGCAACCCGGCGCTGGACCTGCCGGACTGGTCCACCGCCGGCGGACGCTGCTGCGGCACCGAGGTCGGTCACGCCGATACGGTCCCCGCGGTGGAGAGCGCCCACGCGATCACCGGCACCGGCGACCACTCCACCCACGACTGCCACTGCGAGGACTGAGCCATGAGCACCAGCACCACCCCGTCCGACAACCCGCCCGTGCCCGACGGCCACCCGCCGCACAGCCACCTCGACGCCGGCGGGGGACTCGACCGCCGGACGCTGACCGTCCCGTCCCTGGTCTTCCTCATCATCGCGGCCTCCGCACCCCTGACCGTCCTGGCCGGTGGGGTGACCTCCACCTACGCCGTCGCCGGACTGCTGGGGGTGCCCCTGGGCTACGTCCTGCTCGGGGTGCTGCTGGCACTGTTCGCCGTGGGGTACGGGGCGATGTCCGCCCGGATCACCAACGCCGGGGCCTTCTACGCCTACATCGCCGACGGTCTGGGCCGGCGTCAGGGCATCGGCGCCTCCTGGCTGGCCCTGATCAGCTACAACGCCATGCAGATCGGCATCTACGGGCTCTTCGGGTTCGCCCTGTCGTCCTTCCTCGAAGCGCGCCTGGGCCTCGGGGTGCCGTGGTGGGTCTCGGCCCTGGCGGGGCTCGTCGTGGTGGGTGTGCTGGGCATCAGCCGAGTGGACCTCTCGGCCAAGGTGATCGCCGTGCTGGTCGCCCTGGAGTTCCTGGTGGTGATCGTGGTCGACGTGCTGTCCCTGGCCGTGGCCCCGGAGGGCATCAGCGCCCAGCCCTTCATGCCCACCGAACTGTTCACCTACGGCATCGGCGCGGTCCTGGCCTTCGGGATCGCCGCCTTCATGGGCTTCGAGTCCGGCGCCATCTACAGCGAGGAGGTGAAGGACCCCGCACGCTCCGTGCCGAAGGCCACCTTCACGGCCGTGGCGATCATCTCCGTGTTCTACGCCGTGTCCGCCTGGGCCCTGGCCGTGGGCGTGGGCCCGGGCCAGATCGTCGCGGCCTCCCAGGAGTACGGGCCCGACCTCGTGTTCGTCCTCCTCGCCCAGCACGGCGGGACGCTGCTGACCGACATCGCCCAGGTCCTGTTCATCACCAGCCTGCTGGCCGCGCTCATCGCCTTCCACAACGCCGTGGCCCGCTACTTCTTCTCCCTGGGCCGTGAGAGCGTGCTGCCGTCCTGGCTGGGCGCGGTGGGCGCTCGCAACCACGCTCCGGTGGCTGGATCCCTGACCCAGAGCGCCTTCGCCGTGGTCCTGGTGGCCGTCTTCGCGATCGCAGGCCGAGGCTCGGAACTGGGCCCGCTGTTCCCGGTCCTCACGCTGTTCACCTGGCTCACCAACGCCGGGGCCTTCGGGCTCATCTTCCTCCTGGCCGTCACCTCCGTGGCCGTCATCGGCCACTTCCGCCGCGACCCCGGTGGGCACTCGGCCTGGGTGCGCTGGATCGCCCCGACGATCTCGGCCGCCGGCCTCGGCACGGTCTTCGTGCTCATCCTCGTGAACTTCGACGTCCTCATCGGCGCAGAGGGCCCCAGCCCGCTGGCGGTGGTGATGCCCGGGATCATCCTGCTCACCGGGGCGGCCGGCCTGATGTGGGGCGAACACCTGCGGCGCCACCGGCCCGAGGTGTTCGCCGGGGTCGGCTCGGGCCGGATCGTCGACGAGCACACCGCGACGGTCCCGGCTTCCCAGGGGGCCGGCGATGTCCGCCGCTGAGGCTCTTCGGCCGGCTCCTGCCGGCACGTCGGAACGGGGTGCGGCGCCGCGTGTGAACGCCGCGGCCGATGGGTTGCTGCACGGCTGTCTGGTGCTGTCCGTCGCCGGCTCGGCAGCGGCTCACGGATGGATGGCGGTGGGTGGTGGCCACGGTGCCGGGTGGTCGCTGGTCATGGCCGCCATGGCCGTGCTGTGTGCGTTCTGCGTGGTGGGCCTGCTGCGTCGGCCGCTGGCGACGGAGCCTGTGCGCATGGCCATGGCCATGGCCCTCGCCATGGCGCTGCTCCACGTCCTGATGGTCCCCCTCATGGCAGGTGCCGCAGGAGGAGCGCATCATCATGCGCATGGTGGAGGGGGACGTCCCGGGGGGGATCCTGTGGCCGCGGCCGCGGCCGCGGGCGCAGCGGACCACGGCATCATGATGACGGTCCTCGTGCTGGAGCTGATCGCGGGGGGCCTGGCGGCGGCTCGCCTGCGCCCTCGTCGGCCCCGGGGGTCCTGAACGGATCGGTCGGTCGCTGCCGGGGACGTGTCCGGGACGAGCGCTGCCGGGGTCGCCCTCCTCCCGGGGAGAGCGCGAGAAGAACCAGGGCCTCGACCGCTCCGTCGGCGATCGGTCTCCGGCCCGGCGCTGTTCGTCCTCGGCCGCCTGCTGGCCGCGGTGGGCAGCGGGAGCGGCCTGCTGGGGCGGGGCACGTGCGATCCGGCCCTCATGGCGATGTGCAGGTCGGCGGTGGAGCGCACGTGGGGGCGGCCTCGGCGCTGGCCGGTTCCACGCAGTACCTGCTCGGCGCCGCAACGACCGCCGTCACCGGAGCCACCGGCCGACTGGGTTCCCGGGTCTCCCGTATGCTCGCCGCACGCGGAGTGCCGCAACGGCTCGTCGTGCGCGACCCCTCTCGCGCGCCCGAGCTGGACGGCGCGGACGTCGTGGCAGCCTCCTTCGAGGACGAATCCGCGATGCGCACCGCATTGGCCGGCGTGGACACGCTGTTCCTGATCTCCGCGCCCGAGAGCGCGGACCGGATGCCCGTGCACCGCAGTGCTGTGCGCGCGGCCACGGCGGCCGGGGTCAGCAGGACCGTCCACACCTCCTTCATGGGTGCGTCCCCGCAGGCCACGTTCACCTTCGCCCGTGAGCACTCGCTGACTGAGCAGCTCATCGTGGAGAGCGGGCTGGGGGTCACCGCCCTGCGCAGTTCCCTGTACGCCGACGAGGTGCCGGACCTCGTCCAGGACGGTGTGATCCGCGGTCCCGCCGGGCGGGGCAGGGTGGCGTGGGTGACCCGGCACGACATCGCCCGGTGGGCGGCGGAGACCCTGCTGGACACGGTGCACGCCGACCACGTCTACGACGTCTCCGGTCCCGCACCGATCGACCTGCACGAGACCGCGCGCATCCTCAGCACCGTCATCGGCCGCACGATCAGCTACCTCGCCGAGACCGACGACGAGGCCCGCGCCTCCCGTGCCGTGCCCAGGAGTGGGAGATCGCCGGGTGGACCGGCTCCTACCGGGGCATCGCCACCGGTGAGATCTCGGTGACCAGCCGCACCATCGAGCACGTCACCGGTCTCCGTCCCTGGACGCTGGAGGAGCTCCTGCGGAACGAGCCGGCCACCTGGCAGCACCTCGCCCCCTGAGCCGTTGCCGGCATCCGCGCATCCGGGCGAGCGGACACTGCCGGTGTGTGAGGGCGGTGCTGCCCTGACCTCGTCGAGGGCCGCGGACCCGTCCGGCTGACGGACGGCGCCCGCCGTCGTGGTGCTGAGGAGGCGCGCGGGCCTCACCGTGTGCGGGATGTGGCGCCCGCAGATCCGTCGGAAAAGTCGCGTCGAAGGGGTAGCGCCGTCCACTTCGTATCAGATACGATCTGACGCAAAAGACCTGGGACACACGTTCGGACGTGCCGGACCTGGGCCACCTCCGAAGACCACGAAGGCAGGACGGCATGGCAGAGACGACACCGGCTCCTCGCGGGGCCACCGGGTCCGTTGACTTCACCGACAGGGCGAACCGCCCCGGGAAGGTCATCGCCCTGCACCTGAACTACCCCTCCCGCATCGCCCAGCGGGGCCGCTCCCCGAAGTTCCCCGGCTACTTCCTCAAGGCCGGGACCTCCATCGCCCGGACCGGCGCCACGATCGAGCGCCCGGCCGGCACCGAGCTGCTGGCCTACGAGGGCGAGATCGCCCTGGTCATCGGGCAGACGTGCCGCCGGGTGCGCCCGGAGGAGGGCTGGTCCAAGGTCTCCGGCGTCACCGCCGCCAACGACTGGGGCCTGTACGACCTGCGCCACGCCGACAAGGGCTCCAACGTCAAGAACAAGTCCGGGGACGGCTACACCCCGCTGGGCCCCGACGTCATCCCGGCCGCCGGGCTCGACCCGGCCGCGCTGCGCATCCGGACCTGGGTCAACGGGGACCTCGTCCAGGACGACACCACCGAGGCCCTGGTCTTCCCCTTCGGCCAGCTCGTGGCGGACCTGTCCCAGCTCATGACGCTGGAGGAGGGCGACGTCATCCTCACGGGCACCCCGGCCGGCTCCTCCGTGGCCCAGCCGGGCGACGTCGTCGAGGTCGAGGTGGACGCCCCCGGCGCCCCCGGCGCTCCCTCCAGCGGGCGGCTCGTCACCCGCGTGGTGGCCGGCGAGGAGCCGATGGCGCCCTACGGGCACGCCCCGCAGGTGGACGACACCCAGCGGGAGGAGGCCTGGGGCTCCCGCGAGGCCGCCGGTCTGCCGCCGGCCGCGGGGCACGCCGAGCCGTACCACTACGTGCCCGCCTCCCCGGTCCCCGACCGCAGCCTGCTCACCGACGAGCTCCGGGCGAAGATCAACGGCACGGCCGTGGCCACCATCACCGCGCAGCTGCGCAGGCGGGGGATCGACAACGCCACGATCGACGGAGTGCGGCCCACTCATCCCGGCCGCCGCATCCTCGGCTACGCCAAGACCCTGCGCTACGTGCCCAACCGGGAGGACCTGTTCAAGGCCTTCGGCGGCGGGTTCAACGCCCAGAAACGTGCCATGGACACGGTGCAGCCGGACGACGTGGTGGTCATGGAGGCCCGCGGCGAGAAGGGCACCGGCACCCTCGGCGACGTCCTTGCCCTGCGCGCCAAGGTGCGCGGCGCCGACGCGGTGATCACCGACGGCGGCGTGCGGGACAGCGCCGCTGTCGCCGAGGTCGGCCTCCAGGTCTACTCCAACGGCGCCCACCCGGCGGTGCTCGGTCGCCGGCACATCCCCTGGGAGGTCGGTGGGACGGTCGCCTGCGGCGGGACCACGGTCCAGCCGGGCGACATCGTCATCGGCGACGACGACGGCGTCGTGGTCGTCCCCCCGCAGCTGCTGACCGAGGTGATCGCCGACGCCTGGGAGCAGGAGCAGCAGGACGCGTGGGTGTACGACCGGGTGGCCGAGGGCCACCCGGTGGACGGGCTCTTCCCGCCCAACGCCGAGTGGAAGCGCAGGTACCAGGAGCACCAGCAGCTGCGCGCAAGACAGGACGACCGGTGAGCACCGAGGTCCTCCGGTCCAAGTCGGACCTGGCCTACCAGGCCATCCTCGAGGGGGTCCAGCAGGGCCGCTTCGCCCCGGGCAGCCGCCTGGTGCTGGCCCAGCTGGCCGCCGAGCTCGGGATGTCCGTGGTCCCGGTGCGCGAGGCCGTGCGGAGGCTCCAGCAGGACGGCCTGGTGGCCTACGAGCGCAATGTCGGCGCCACCGTGGTGGGCATCGACCCCGTGGAGTACCGGAACACCATGGAGACCCTCGCCCTGGTCGAGGGGTTCTCCACCGCCCAGTGCGCTCCGCTGATCACGGCAACCGAACTGCAGCGGGCCCGGGAGATCAACGACCGGATGCGCCGGGTGCTGGAGGACTTCGACCCGGTGCAGTTCACCGCGCTGAACAAGCAGTTCCACTCCACGCTCTACGAGCACCACCAGAACGCGCACATCCTCGACCTGGTGCACCGCGGCTGGAACCGGCTGGCCGCCCTGCGCTCCTCCACCTTCGCCTACGTCCCCGGCCGGGCCCGTGCCTCCGTGGACGAGCACGACCACCTGCTGGACCTCATCGCCCGGGGCGCGCCCTTCGACGCCGTCGAGGCCGCCGCGAGGCAGCACCGTCTCAACACGCTCGACGCCTACCTGGCGTCGCACAGCACACCCCAGGACACCGCACGCCGAAAGGACGCCCCATGAGCACCGAGACCACCACCGACACCGCACAGCGCTGGGTTCCGGCCCACCTGCCCGAGAAGATCCAGCACTACATCAACGGCGAGCACGTCGACTCGATCGACGGCGACACCTTCGACGTGCTGGACCCGGTCACCAACCGGCCCTACCTGCAGGCCGCCTCCGGCAAGGTCGCCGACATCGACGCCGCCGTCGTCGCCGCCAAGGACGCCTTCGAGAACGGCCCCTGGCCGAACATGCTCCCGCGCGAGCGCTCCCGGGTGCTGCACCGGATCGCCGACATCGTGGAGTCCCGCGGCCAGGACCTGGCCGAGCTGGAGTGCTTCGACACCGGTCTGCCGATCAAGCAGGCGCTGGGCCAGGCCAACCGCGCCGCCGAGAACTTCCGCTTCTTCGCCGACCTGATCGTCGCCCAGGCCGACGACACCTACAAGGTGCCCGGCCGCCAGGTGAACTACGTCAACCGCAAGCCGATCGGCGTGGCCGGGCTCATCACCCCGTGGAACACACCGTTCATGCTGGAGTCCTGGAAGCTGGGCCCGGCGCTGGCCACCGGCAACACCGTGGTGCTCAAGCCGGCCGAGTTCACCCCGCTGTCCGCGTCCCTGTGGCCCGGCATCTTCGAGGAGGCCGGCCTGCCGGCCGGCGTGTTCAACATCGTCCACGGCTACGGCGAGGAGGGCTTCGCCGGCGACTCCCTGGTCAAGCACCCGGACGTCCCGCTGATCTCCTTCACCGGCGAGTCCCGCACCGGCCAGATCATCTTCGGCAACGCCGCGCCGTACCTGAAGGGACTGTCCATGGAGCTGGGCGGCAAGTCCCCGGCCGTCGTCTTCGAGGACGCCGACCTGGACGCCGCGATCGACGCGACGATCTTCGGCGTCTTCTCCCTCAACGGCGAACGCTGCACCGCGGGCTCGCGCATCCTGGTCCAGCGCGGCATCTACGACGAGTTCGTGGCCCGCTACTCCGCCCAGGCCCAGCGCGTGAAGGTCGGCCTGCCGCACGAGGAGACCACCGAGGTCGGCGCCCTGGTGCACCCCGAGCACTTCGAGAAGGTCATGTCCTACGTGGAGATCGGCAAGCAGGAGGCCCGCCTCACCGCCGGCGGCGGCCGCCCGGAGGAGTTCCCCGAGGGCAACTTCATCCGGCCGACCGTCTTCGCCGACGTCGCCCCGGATGCCCGGATCTTCCAGGAGGAGATCTTCGGCCCCGTCGTGGCCATCACCCCCTTCGACACGGACGAGGAGGCCCTGGCGCTGGCCAACAACACCAAGTACGGCCTGGCCGCCTACATCTGGACGAACGACCTGAAGCGCTCCCACAACTTCGCCCAGAACGTCGAGGCCGGCATGGTCTGGCTCAACTCCAACAACGTCCGCGACCTGCGCACCCCCTTCGGCGGGGTGAAGGCCTCGGGGCTGGGCCACGAGGGCGGCTACCGGTCCATCGACTTCTACACCGACCAGCAGGCCGTGCACATCAACCTCGGCGAGGTGCACAACCCGGTCTTCGGCCGCCAGGAGCAGGCCGCCGAGGAACTCCAGGCCTGACCCTCCACGACTCCAGACATCCACACCTCTTCACGAAGGACAGCCATGACCCACCTCGACGACCGGACGATGACGTCCTCCGGTTTCTACGTCTCCCAGGAAGCCCCGATCCGCTCCGACAACCCGATCCCCACCCCGCAGGCCCCCGCGCCGGACATCCTGCGCTGCGCCTACATGGAGCTCGTGGTCACCGACCTGCAGCGCTCCCGGGAGTTCTACGTGGACGTGCTCGGGCTGACCGTGACCGAGGAGGACGAGAACACCGTCTACCTGCGGTCCCTGGAGGAGTTCATCCACCACAACCTCGTGCTGCGCCAAGGTCCCGTGGCCGCCGTCGCGGCCTTCTCCTACCGTGTGCGCAGCCCCGAGGACCTGGACCGGGCCGTGGCCTTCTACGAGGAGCTCGGCTGCCGCGTGGAGCGGCGCCCGGAGGGCTTCACCCAGGGCATCGGCGACTCGGTGCGCGTCGAGGACCCGCTGGGCTTCCCGTACGAGTTCTTCCACGACGTCGAGCACGTCGAGCGGCTGGCCTGGCGCTACGACCTGTACACCCCGGGCGCCCTGGTCCGGCTGGACCACTTCAACCAGGTCACCCCGGACGTGCCGCGCGCCACGAAGTTCATGCAGGACCTGGGCTTCCGCGTCACCGAGGACATCCAGGACGACGAGGGCACCGTCTACGCCGCCTGGATGCGCCGCAAGCCGACGGTGCACGACACCGCCATGACCGGCGGCGACGGCCCGCGCATGCACCACGTCGCCTTCGCCACCCACGAGAAGCACAACATCCTGGCGATCTGCGACAAGATGGGCGCCCTGCGCATCTCCGACCGCATCGAGCGCGGACCCGGCCGCCACGGCGTCTCGAACGCGTTCTACCTGTACATCCTCGACCCGGACGGCCACCGGATCGAGATCTACACCCAGGACTACTACACCGGCGACCCGGACAACCCGGTCGTCACCTGGGACGTGCACGACAACCAGCGCCGTGACTTCTGGGGCAACCCGGTGGTCCCGTCCTGGTACACCGAGGCCTCCCTGGTCCTGGACCTGGACGGCAACCCGAAGGAGCCCGTGAAGCGCACCGAGGACTCCGAGATGGAGGTGACCATCGGCGCCGACGGGTTCTCCTACACCCGGGAGGGCGACGAGAACGGCACCTACAAGGGCGAGGCCGCGAAGGGCTTCAAGCTCGGAAACCAGCTCTGAGCGGGGACCGGGACGATGCTGGACCACGAGACCCATGTGAAGATCGCCGATGAGCTGCACCAGGCCGGGCTGGACCGCACGCCGGTGCCGCGGCTGACCGCGCGGTACCCGCAGATGGAGATCGAGGACTCCTACGCGGTGCAGCGGATCTGGGCGCAGCGGCAGGTGGAGGCCGGGCGGACCAAGGCCGGGCACAAGATCGGGCTGACCTCCAAGGCCATGCAGGACGCCACCGGCATCGACGAGCCGGACTACGGGGTGATCTTCGACGACCAGGTGGTCGAGTCCGGCCACGTCTACGAGTGGGCGCGGTACACCCACCCGCGCATCGAGATGGAGCTGGCCTTCGTCCTGAAGGAGGACCTCGCCGGCCCCGGCGTGAACCTCTTCGACGTGCTGCGCGCCACCGAGTACGTGGTCCCGGCCCTCGAGGTGCTGGACTCGCGCATCGAGATGGAGGGCCGCACCATCACCGACACGATCTCGGACAACGCCGCGCTCGGCTCCATGGTGATCGGGGGCCGCCCGGTCGCCCCGGACGCCGTCGACCTGCGCTGGGTCGCCGGGGCTCTGTGGCGCAACCAGGAGATCATCGAGACCGGGGTGGCCTCCGGGGTGCTCAACCACCCGGCCAACGGGGTGCACTGGCTGGCGAACCGGATCGCCGGCCACGGGGACCGGCTGGAGGCCGGGGAGATCATCCTCGCCGGGTCCTTCACCCGCCCGATGTGGGTCTATGCCGGGGACACCGTGTACGCCGACTACGGAGAGTTAGGGACCATCACATGCCGATTCGCCTAGAACCACAGCCCAGCCTCAAGGACCTGTTCACGGCCACGGCGCGCGCCGGCCGGAGCGGCCGGCCGGCCGCCGGGATGTTCGTCAGTTCCGGTGACCCGTCCAGCGCCGAGATCTGCGCGTCCGCCGGCCTGGACTACCTGCTGCTCGACGGCGAGCACGCGCCCCTGGGGCTGGAGACCGTCCAGTCCCAGCTGCGGGCCGTGGCCGGCTACCCGGTCGTCCCCGTGGTGCGCGTGCCCGCCCTGGACACCGTGCTGGTCAAGCAGTTCCTCGACCTGGGCGCACAGTCCCTCGTCATCCCCATGGTGGACACCACCGAGGACGCCGAGGCGGCGGTGCGCGCCGTGCACTACCCGCCGCGCGGGGTGCGGGGCGTCGGCTCCGCACTGGCCCGCTCGGCGCGGTGGAACCGGATCCCGGACTACCTGGAGCGGGCCGCGGACCTGGTGACCCTCGTCGTCCAGGTCGAGTCCGCCGCCGCCGTCGAGAACGCCCGGCAGATCGCCGCCGTCGACGGCATCGACGGCATCTTCATCGGCCCCTCCGACCTCGCCGCCTCCATGGGCCTGCTCGGCCGGCAGGACCACCCGGACGTGGTCGCGGCCGTGAAGACCGTGATCGAGGAGGTCACGGCGGCCGGGAAGTTCGTCGGCGTCAACGCCTTCGCCGCCGACCGGGCCCGCGACTACGTGGCGGCCGGGGCCGACTTCGTCAACGTCGGGGCCGACGTCGCGCTCCTGGCCCGGGCCACCGAGGCCCTCGCCGACACCTGGTGCGGCTCCACCGCACCGACCGGTTGAACCGACCGGACCACACGACCACCTCCCTGCGTTAGGAGACGCCATGCTGTTCCACCACCACGGGTACGTGTCCACGGACCCCCGTGTCCAGCCCGCCGCCGGTGTGGGCATCGACCGTTCCCCCGAGCTGCCCGAGACCATGGACGTGCTCGTGGTCGGTGCAGGCCCTGCCGGCATGACCGCCACCGCCCAGCTGGCCAGCTTCCCGGACGTCATGACGTGCCTCGTCGACCGCCGGCCCTACCGGCTGGAGATCGGCCAGGCCGACGGCATCCAGGCCCGCAGCGTCGAGACGTTCCAGGCCTTCGGCTTCGCCCAGGAGATCACCGCCGAGGCGTTCCACCTGAGCGAGATGAACTTCTGGAAGCCGGACCCCGCCAACCCGGAGCACATCGTCCGGACCGCACGGGCCGTGGACGACCCCACGGGCGTCAGCGAGTTCCCGCACCTGATCGTCAACCAGGCGCGCGTGCTGGACTACTTCGCCCGCTTCGCCAGGAACGCCCCGACCCGGACCGAGCCGTACTTCGGCTGGGAGTTCGTCAAGCTCGAGGTCGGCGAGGGGGAGTACCCGGTCACCGTGACCCTGAAGCGCACCGGCGACCAGCCGGAGGGCGGCACGAGCCCGGGCGAGGAGCGCGTGGTCCGCACCAAGTACGTCCTGGGGGGCGACGGCGCGCACTCGAAGGTCCGCCGGGACATCGGTGCCCAGCACGTGGGCGCCGTGTCCTACCACGCGTGGGGCGTCATGGACGTCCTGGCCGAGACCGACTTCCCGGACATCCGCACCAAGTGCGCCATCCAGTCCAAGCACGGGTCGATCCTGCACATCCCGCGCGAGGGCGGCTTCCTGTTCCGCATGTACGTGGACCTCGGCGAGGTGGACCAGAACGACGCCGGCGCCGTCCGCAGGACCCCGATCGAGTCGATCGTGGCCCAGGCCAACCAGATCGTCTCGCCCTACACCGTGGACGTGAAGGACGTGGCGTGGTGGAGCGTCTACGAGGTCGGCCACCGGGTGACGGACCGCTTCGACGACGTCCCCGCCGAGGAGGCGGGGCAGCGCGACCCGCGGGTGTTCATCGCCGGCGACGCCTGCCACACCCACTCGGCCAAGGCGGGCCAGGGCATGAACGTCTCCATCCAGGACGCGTTCAACCTGGGCTGGAAGCTGGGTCACGTGCTGACCGGGCTGAGCCCGGCGTCGCTGCTGTCCACCTACTCGGCCGAGCGCCAGCCGGTGGCCCAGAACCTCATCGACTTCGACCGGGAGTGGTCCGCCATGATGGCCGCCAAGCCGGAGGAGCTGGGGAGCTCCTCCGCGCTCGAGGATTTCTACCAGAAGACCGCCGAGTTCCCGGCGGGCTTCATGACGGAGTACCCGGCCGGACTGCTCGTGGGCGGGGCGACGCACCAGGACCTCGCCACGGGCTTCCCCCTGGGCAAGCGCTTCAAGGCCCACCCGGTCAAGCGCGTCTCGGACACCAACCCGAAGTTCCTCGGACACCAGCACACCGCCGACGGGCGGTGGCGGATCTACGCCTTCGCCGACGCCGCCGTGTCCTCCGCGGAGGACTCGCCGCTGCGGGCCTGGGCGGAGTGGATGGACTCCGCGGAGTCCCCGGTGCGCCGGTTCACCCCGGCGGGCCAGGACCTCGACGCCCTGTTCGACCTGCACGTGGTCTACCAGCAGCCGCACGAGGAGGTGGAGCTGATGAGGACCCCGTCCGTGTTCCGCCCGAAGGTCGGCGAGTTCCGGATCTCCAACCTCAACAAGGTGTGGGGCACGGACCCGGAGGAGGACATCTACGCGGCCCGCGGCCTGAGCCGGGACGGCGTGGTCGTGGTGGTCCGCCCGGACCAGTACGTCGCCCACGTGCTGCCGCTGACCGCGACCGCCGAGCTGTCGGACTTCCTGACGCCGATCTTCACCCGCTGACCGGTCACGGCCGTCCCACCACACTCCCCACCGTCGAGTGGTACGACTTCTTCATCTACGCCACGATGGCAGGCCTGGTGTTCTCCCAGCTGTTCTTCGAGCCCGCCGGGGAATCCGTCGGCCTGCTGCTGGCCTTCGCCTCGGTCGGCATCTCCTTCCTGTTCCGTCCGCTGGGCGCCTTCCTGGCAGGGCACTACGGGGACAAGGTGGGCCGGCGGGCCATCCTGGTGGTCACGCTCGTCCTCATGGGCGGGGCCACCACCCTGATCGGCCTGCTGCCCACCTACCAGTCGGCCGGGGTGATCGCCCCGGTGCTGCTGATCCTCCTGCGCGTGCTGCAGGGCGTCTCCGCCGGCGGCGAGTGGGGCGGGGCGGCCCTGATGGCCGTGGAGCACGCGCCGGCCGACCGCCGTGGGCTGGCCGGCTCCATGCCGCAGCTGGGCGTGCCCCTGGGACTGCTGCTGGCCACCGCCGTCACCGCGTTGATGACCGGTGTGATCTCCCCCGGGGACCAGTTCCTCGCGTGGGGCTGGCGTGTTCCGTTCATCGCCTCGGTCGTCCTCATCGCGGTCGGCTACTTCGTCCGCATCGCCGTGGACGAGTCCCCCGTCTTCCAGGAGATCGCCGCCAAGAAGGAGCAGGCGAGCGTCCCGATCGTGGAACTGTTCCGGAAGTACTGGCACCTCGTGGCCATCGCGGCCCTGATCTTCGTGGGCAACAACGCCGTGGGCTACATGTCCACCGGCGGCTTCATCCCTGCCTACGCCACGTCGGACGCCGTCGGGCTCTCCCGGACCGATGTGCTGGTGGCCATGACCTTCGCCGCCACCGTGTGGCTGGTCTCCACGCTGGCGGCCGGGATCCTCTCGGACCGCATCGGACGCAAGCTCACCTATCAGATCGGCTACGTCTGGCTGATCCTCACCATCTGGCCGCTGTTCCTGCTCATCGACTCGGGCTCCCTCGTCAACCTGTACGTCGGGCTGGGCCTCATCTGCATCGGCACGGGCCTGACCTACGGCCCCCAGGCCTCCCTGTACTCCGAACTGTTCCCGGCCTCCATCCGGTTCTCCGGCGTGTCGATCTCCTACGCGATCGGCGCCATCCTCGGTGGCGCCTTCGCGCCGATGATCGCCCAGGCCCTGCTCGACGCCACCGGTGGCACGCCCGCCATCGCCGGCTACCTGATCGGGATGTGCGTGGTGGCCCTGATCGCCGTGAGCCTGGTCCGGGACCGCTCCAGGATCGACCTGTCCATCAACAACCAGGCCGAGCAGGAGATCGGGAGCACGGTGTTCGACAAGCGCCCGGTGCCGGCCCCGCTCCGTGAGATGAGCAGCTCCGTGCGGTAGTGGCCTCGGGGGGGGGGGGGCGGCCCCGCCCCGCCGGGCACCCACCCACCCGGGGGGGAGGAGGGCCGGGGCCGCCCCCCGGCCGGGGGGCGGGGTGGGGGGGCCGGA
>NZ_JBHVDI010000016.1:0-38519 GCF_042802875.1 Kocuria sp. NPDC057446
CGGCGCGGAACTGGAGGAGCTCACCCACGAGCTCGAGCAGCTCGGCGGGCACACCTCCCAGATGCAGCAGGTCCAGGCCGACATGGCCGAGTCCCTTGCTGCTCCCTCGGACCGGCCCCGCCACGGGCAGTAGCCCACACACCACACAGAACAGGGATACGTACATGGCAATCATGACCGACCGCCTAGCCGCCGCCCCCATTTCCTGGGGGGTGTGTGAGGCCGAGGGCTGGGGATACCAATTGACCCCTGAACAGGTACTGACTGAGATGGCGGAACTGGGAATCTCCGCCACCGAGTTCGGGCCTGTCGGGTTCTTGCCCGTGGACCCCCAGGACCGCGCCCAAGCACTGCGGGACTACGGGCTCAGGGCAGTCGGCGGTTTCTTGCCGGTCGTCCTCCACGACCAGAACCACGACCCCATGCCTGCGGTCGAAGCCGAACTGGAGGCCTTCAAAGCTGCCGGAGCGCAGGTGCTGGTGCTGTCCGCCGACACCGGAGCCGTCTCCTACGACGACAAGCAGCAGATGGACGATCAGCAGTGGGCGGTCTTCGGGGCAAACCTGGAGCGAGTCGTCCGGCGGGCCGCTGAGCAGGGAATCACGGCTGTGCTGCACCCGCACGTGGGCACCATGATCGAGTCCGCCGCCGCGGTGAACCGGGTGCTCGAGGAGACCTCCGTCGATCTCTGCCTCGACACCGGGCACCTGCTCATCGGCGGCACGAACCCGCTGGAGCTGGTGCGACAGCACGCCTCCCGCATCGGCCACGTTCACCTCAAAGACGTCGATGCCGAGATGGCCGGGCAAGTCGGAGGCGGCGAGCTGGAGTTCACCGCCGGGGTCCGGCAAGGAATGTTCGTCCCCTTGGGCGCCGGCGATTGCCGGATTGCCGAGATCGTCGCCGAGCTGGAGGCCGTCGACTACCCGGGATGGTACGTCCTGGAACAGGACACCATGCTCTCCGGGCCACCACACGGTGTGGGACCGATGGCCGATGTCCGCGCCTCAGCGCAGTTCCTCCAAGCGCTGCCACACTCCAGCGCCGACGCCCGCCCTCTCTAAGCGGCAACGCTCAGGTGCCCTGCGCACCGATAGGCCTCACCGTCACCGGCGCCTACCGAACGCGTCGGAGCATCGACGGCAACCGCCCCTCAACGCCGGCAGGCACCAGGGGCGGCCACCGGTGACAACGCCCGTGCGGCACATACCCTCGGCCCGTTCCCCACGGGCGTTGTCACCCCAGAATCCCTCCGATAGGCCGGACCGCCTCGACACCCATGGAACGGGCCGCGACCTGCCATGCCCAAAGATGCCGCATGAACTGGAGGATGCGGACCCGGACCCATCACACAAATGCCGTCCGTGCCCGGTATCCGCTGAAGTCCCCATCAATCCACACGCTTCTGGAAGTCCGCAATGTCTGCAACGTTGCCACTGGCGATCGACAAAACCTCTCCCATTCCCCTCTATTACCAACTGGAGCTGGCCCTGAAAGAGGCCATCCGCAACGGAGTGCTCACCCCAGGCGCCAAGCTGGAAAGGGAAAGCGAGCTCGTCACCCGATTGAACGTGTCACGGATCACGGTCAGGAAAGCCATAGACCACCTTGTTGCTGCCGGGCTGCTGGTACGTCAACCGCACGCCGGCACCTACGTCGCTGCTTCCCACCAGTCGGTCGCCCCCACTCGCCCCACTCCGCCACTTTTCCGTAACCGAAACCCGGAACCACCAGACCAGTCGATACCGCAGTAAGGGACTGTCCGATAAACGGTGTGTGGGGTCCGGCGGTTCTCATCAGTGAGTGGTTCGCTCGAACCGTCCGGCGAAGGTGATCGCGAACGCGTTCACCGCCGGCTTCCACCTCATCACCCAGCGTGCTCTACCGCCGCCGGTCGGATCAAGAGATCTGGTGACGAGGCAGAGGCACTTCAGCGCAGCAGCCTCGTTCGGGAAGGGGACTGCCGCACGATCAGGTGACCTGAACGTGCGGCAGTCCCGTGCTTCAGATGCTGGCCGGCTGCCAGTCGGGGGCCTCGACCAAAACGACCTGCTTCAGCATGCTGGCGGCCCGGGTGACTCCTTCGATGGAGTTGACCAAGGTGTCCTCGTGCTCAATATTGAGCGTTCCGTCATAGCCCACCGAGCGAAGGTGATAGGCGAAGTCGGCCCAGAAGGCGGCCCCGTCCGGATGTCCCAGCCCGAGGGTGACGTAGTTCCAGGCCCTGTCAGCCGCCTGGCCCATCGGCACCGTGTCCAGCAGCCCGTCCCGGGAGGCAACGGGCTTGTTGGTACGGATGTCCTTGGCATGAACATGAATGATCGAGGAGCCCAAGGCCTGGATGACGGCGGGGATGTCAGCACCCATCCACATCAAGTGGGAGGGGTCGAGGTTCGCACCGACAACGTCGTCACCGACGGCGTCGATCAGCCGCAACAGGGTGGAGACGTTGTGAACAAGCTGACCACCGCAGGCCTCCACCGCCAGCCGGACGCCCTTGTCCCGGGCGAAGGCAGCCAGCCCGCGCCAGTAGGGAAGCGCGACCTCATTCCATTGATAGTCCAGAACCCCCAGGTTCTCCGGCGGCCAGGAGGTGGTGATCCAGTTCGGGGCCGCGTCACCGCGAGCTCCGGGAAGCCCGGACATCAACACGACGGTGGGCACGCCCAACTCACTGGCCACACTGATGGTGTCGCGGACCACCCGGTCCTGGTCGGGTCCGCTGACGGGGTGCAGCTGATTGCCGTTGGCGGTCAGCGCACTGAGACTCAGGCCGCGGTCGGCGATCATCCCGGTGAACTCGACTCGAGCCTGCGCTGAGGAGACCAGGACGGGCAGATCGGCATGGGGACTCTCGGACCAGTTGCCGGTAGCCACCTCGACAGAGCTCAACCCCAGGGTCCGGGCCAGATCCAAGGCTTGTTCGAACGGCAGATGGCTGACGGAGTCAGTGATGAGTCCGAGCTTCATGGGTGGCTCCTTACAGTTCTGGGTGTGCGCGTCGACTGCACATAGCAGCGGGAGAGGCGTATCGTCCACCACGCTAGTACGTACTAGTATGATGGACAATGGGACGTTGAAGAGATCTCTCGAGAAACACAGGGTGAGCTGGGCGACTCTTCTTCACAGCGGTCCCCGCAGGCCAGCGGAGGGGCTGAGTCCCGGGGGTTCACCACAAGTGGGCTCGACACGCCGGGACCGGGCAGCGCGGGTTGAACCGCGGGCAGCGGGTGCCAGAGCAGCCCGGACCCCCCGGCTATACATATGGCCAGATTGCGGACAATCAGTGACGGTAGCCGTGCGTCGGGCCTGGGGCGCTGACGCCCACACCCATCTCTGCGGGACGGGCGGGACATGTGCATCGCGTTCCTTCTTGTTGATCCGCTGTGGTGATCGGTCCGCGGAGTCGGCCTTGGGCCTGGGACGGATGCTGCTCAGGCAATTGTCCGGTGCGCTCGGATGCGACGATGACGGGCGGGCTGGCCCTGCGGGGCCGGCTGCTTTCCGCCCGCCCGCTGTCGCCACGTGGTGGCCGAGGGAGGGCCGTTAGGATGCGGTCATGTCGATGGTGAGGCGTTCTCGTTCCCTGTCAGCCGCGGTGATCGGTGTGGCCGTGGCCCTGGTCACGGCCGGTTGCGGCGGTTCCGCCGATGTCGAGGAGGGGTCCGGTCCCTTGCGGATCAGCGCGATCCCGGACGTGGATCCGTCTGATCTGGCCGAGCGGGAGGAGGCGATGGCGGCGTACTTGGCCGATGAGCTCGACGTCGAGGTGGAGTACGTCCCGGTCAGTGACTACGCGGCGTCGGTGAGCCTGTTCGGCACTGGTGATTTGGATCTGGTCTTCTACGGGGGCCTGACTGGGGTGCAGGCCCGGTTGCGCACCGAGGGGGCGCGTGTGCTGGCCCAGCGGGACATCGACGAACGCTTCCGCAGCGTCTTCATCGCCCACCGCGATGCCGGACTGGATCCGATCGACGACGTCGCCGGTCTGTCGGTCCTGGAGGACTCCCGGTTTACTTTCGGTAGCGAGTCCTCCACCTCGGGCCGGCTGATGCCGGCCTACTTCCTCGACCAGGCCAGGATCGATCCGGAGGCCGATTTCGCCGGGGCGCCGGGGTTCTCGGGCTCCCACGATCTGACGATCGATTTGGTGGAGTCCGGCAGCTATGAGGCCGGGGCGTTGAACCAGCAGGTCTGGCAGGCGCGCACCGAGGCTGGCACGGTGGACACCGACACGGTGCAGAAGATCTTCACGACCCCGGAGTACGCCGACTACCACTGGGTAGGTGCCCCCGGTTTGGACGAACGTCTAGGGGCGGGGTTCACTGACGGGCTGCGGCAGGCGTTGCTGGACCTGGACGGGTCCGATGCCGAGGAGACGGAGCTGCTGGAGAAGTACGGGGCGGAGGCGATCATCCCGGCCGCACCGGCCGACTACGACCGGATCGAAGAAATCGCCCGCGCCCTCGACCTGATCCGATGAGCTGTCATCGAGCCGTGATTGAGCCGTGATGGCACCGGGGGCACCCGACCGGGACGGCGCCGGGGTCGCCCTGGGGTTGCAGGACCTGAGTGTGGCCTATGGGGCCCGTCTGGCCCTGGACCGTGTGAATCTGTCGGTGCGCCGGGGGGAGCGGGTGGCCCTGGTCGGGCCCAGCGGGGCGGGCAAGTCCACCCTGCTCGGACTCGCCAATGGCACTGTGGCTCCCACCGGGGGCCGTGTCGAGGTTCTCGGCGTCGACCCGGCGGCAGCCTCGCCCGTTGCCCTGCGAGCGCTGCGGGGCAGGATCGGTGCGGTGCATCAGCAGCTGAACCTGGTCGGGCCGCTGCAGGTGGTGCACAACGTCAACGCCGGCCGGCTCGGGACCTGGAGCCGGTTGCGGGCCCTGCGTTCACTAGTCCGTCCGCTCCACGTCGAGGAGGCCCGGGCCGCGCTGGAACGGGTGGGGATCGCCGAGTACCTGCACACGCGCACCGACCGGCTCTCCGGGGGTGAGCAGCAGCGGGTCGCCCTGGCCCGGGTGTTGGTCCAGGACCCGGACCTGGTGCTGGCCGATGAACCGGTCTCCAGTCTGGACCCGGCCCGGGCCGAGGAGGTGATGAGCCTGCTCTGCGGGGTGCTGGATGAGCAGGCCGGTGCACGGCGCACTCTGGTGGTGAGCCTGCACGACTTCGACCTGGCCGTGCGCCACTGCGACCGGATCGTGGGCCTGCGCCAGGGCCGGGTGGTCCTCGACGTTGCCGTTGAGGAGGTGGCCGAGGGCACCCGCGAACGGATCTACGACATGACCCCGGACCCATGAGACCGAGTGGCGTGGACGCGCTGACTCGGCTGGAGGCGCCCGGTGGCACGGGGGACCGGACCGGCCGGTGGCGGCTGCCCGGCGGCGGGCGGGGGTGGGCCGGCTTGTGGGTGCTGGCGGTGGTGTGGTCGGTGGGCGGCTGGCTGGCCGCCGAGGGCCCGGTCGTCAATGTCTCGGGTTGGCCGCGGTTCGCCGAGTTCTTCTCCGCCGCGCTGTCCCCGGACCTGTCGGTCCAGTTCCTGCTCAGGACCGGGGAAGCGGCGTTGAGCACGCTCTCGTTCGCGGTGCTGGGCACCCTTGCCGCGGTCGCTGCGGGGCTCGTGGTCGGGGTGCTGATTTCGGAGACCTGGTGGGGCATCGGCCCGGGGACCCTGACACACCCGCCGGTGCGACGGGTCGGCTGGCTGCTCACTCGGTTCGGGCTGGCGGTACCGAGGGGCATTCATGAAGCCGTGTGGGCGCTGCTGCTGCTCAGCGTGCTGGGACGAGACCCGCTGGTGGGGGTGTTGGCGATCGCGATCCCGTTCGGGGCGATCACGGCCAAGGTCTATGCGGAGATCATCGACGAGTCGGCCCGCGGACCCTACGAGGCGTTGCGCGCGAGCGGGTCCCCGCGCGGGCCGGCACTGTTGTACGCGGTGCTGCCGATCGCATGGCCGGCCCTGGTGTCCTACGCCTTCTACCGGTTCGAGTGTGCGGTCCGCTCCGCGGTCATCCTCGGCATGGTGGGCGCCGGCGGCCTGGGCTTCGAGTTGGTCCTGAGCTTCTCCGGGTCCCGGCACACCGAGGTGTGGACGCTGATCTACGCCATCGTTCTGATCGGAGCGGTGGTCGACCGGTGGGGCGCCGGCCTCCGGCTCACCACTGGGGCCCTGCGTTCCGGGGTCTCTGCGGTGGCGGCCATCGGGCTGGTGGCCGCCGCCCTGGTGCACCTGGGCCCGGACCTGTCCCGGATGCTCTCTACCCGGACCATCGACCTGCTCGCCGCACTGATGGCGGACATGGTGCCGCCGAGACTGCCCGAGGGCGGGTGGGCCCGCCTGCTGGAGGCATCGCTGGTCACGCTGCAGATGTCCCTGGCGGCCGGCACGCTCGCCGCCCTGGCCGCGGTGGCCGTGGCCTTCGTGGCCGCCCGGGGCGGAACCACCCCGGGCCGCCGAGCCGCCGGGACGGTGGCGCGCTGGCTGCTGCTGGTGACCCGGTCGCTGCCGCCCCCGGTCTGGGCGCTCCTGGCTCTGTTCCTGTTCCTGCCCGGCCCGCTGCCAGGGGTCCTGGCCCTGGGCGTGTACAACTTCGGCATCCTGGGCCGGCTCTACGCCGAAGTCGTGGAGAACCTCGACCGCCGCTCCCACGACCACCTCGTGGCCACCGGGGCGCCACCGGTGAGCGCGTTCGGGTACGCCATTATTCCCCAAGCCAGTGGACGCTTCCTCGCCTACGGGCTCTACCGCTGGGAAGTCGCCATGCGCGAGACAGTCGTCGTCGGGATCATCGGAGCCGGAGGACTCGGACGCCTGCTGGAAGACCAGCGGGTCGCCTTCGACCTCGCCGCCATGGCCGGCACCGTCCTGGCGCTGATCGTGCTCTCAGCCCTCGTCGACATGATCAGCACCGCCATCCGCCGCACCTTGCGCTGACCCAGCAGACCAGGAGCTGGCCCACCGGGTCTCTGGGGCACCAAGCGGTACGACTTTCCCAGGACTGTCCCGGCGCGGGTCAAGTCAGTCCGCTGGACGGGCATGGATGTGCCAAGAGGTATATCTGATGCCTCATGCAGCCTCGATGCCGTCCTTCGGAACTGATGCACTCCCGCTGCCTTGCATATGGCCGGCTACCGGGCATGTTACTGGAGCGCGACGTTGCACTTCGGATTCCCTCGTGGACTGCCACCCCTGGTCCCTCGTCCCGGGCTGGCCGGGGCGACCGGGCAGCCACGGTACAAACGCTGCAAGCCCGACACCCTCTCGGCGGATCTGGTGGACCGCAAATGCGCCAGGGAGGGCCTGGATCAGCTGTGGGTCACCGACATCACCGAACACCACACGACTTGGATTCCAGTGGTGGCCGCACCAGCTGCCGGCGCCGGTCCGGCGCGGCGTCTCCTGCCCGATCGGGACCCCGAACCCGCCGTGGCGCTCCTCGGGCCCCAGGAGTCCGGGGTGGTCCCGTCAGCGGCGCACGACCAGGACCGGGCAGTGGGCGTGCGAGACCAGTGCGGAGCTGACCGAGCCGAGGATCATGCCGAGGAATCCGCCGACACCGCGGCGCCCCACCACCAGCATCCGGGCGTTCTTGCTCTCCTCGACGAGCAGTTCCGCCGGGCGCCCGTGCAGCAGCCGGGTGCTCAGCCGCGTCGGCCGGTCCTGCCCGAAGACCTCCTCGAGGGTGTTCTCGAGCATCTGCTGGGAGTGGGCGCGGAACGCCTCAGGTTTCAGCTCCGAGATGTTCCTGTAGGGGGCCGCGTACACGGAAGGATCATGCCAGCAGGCGATCGCTTCCACAGGGGCGTCGAGGGCTTGCGCCAGGCGTGCTCCTTCGCGCAGTGCCTCCTTCGAGTGATCGGAGCCGTCCACGCCCACGATGATGCGGGCACTGGTAGGGGAATCGTGCGGGATGTCGCTCATGGGGTTCCTCCTGTGCACTGGGACGTCCCGGGACGGATTACTGGGATGTTCGTGGTGGTCTGCCCACCGGGTACGGGTACGGGTTCGGGTTCGGGGATCGGACCTCGAGCATCCCCTCGGTGTCGGCGGCGGTGATGTCCTCCCACCGGCAGCCGTTGGGCGTGGTGCGGGGGAGCAGGTCGATGGCTTCGCCATGCGTCAAGTCAGCCATGCTCTGGCTCCTCATCGTGAACGGATCCCCCGACCCCGCCGGATGTGGCCGGTACCCGCGCCTCGACACCGGGGACGTGCGCTGCCTGTGCCCGCTTCCACCGTAGGTATCCGCTGCCGGTGGGGTAAGTCTGCGCGCGGAAAAGTCCCGATCGTGACAGCAACCCGCACCGCCCCGGACGGGGGGTGCGGTCCGTGTCATCACCGCCCCGGACGCGGTGGTGCACCCCCGAGGTCCACCGACAACAGGAGGTCACATCTGCTCTGGCTCGCCCGCGGGGTGGGCCCAGCCGAGGCGACGAGGTTGTTCGCATGCAAGCGGGTCTTCTGCGCTGGTCGTCGACGGGGTTGAGCCACTTTCTACATGTGGCCGGCTACCGGCCACTTTCACGAGGGCGATGTTGCAGTAGGAACTCATTGCGTCGTGCGGCGGCCGCATCACGGGAGAGAGGTGTTGTCGCTGCCTCGGCAATCAGCCGGTCGTGGGGGTTTCTCATGCTGGGATCGGGGCATCGACGGAAACGATGGTGGCGCGTAGCTTCGAGGGCATGGGGGAGAAGGTGCGCCGGTCGGTGTTCGACACCCGTGACCGTGCCGAGGGCCTTGCAGTGCTGGAGCAGGTCTATGCCGTCCAGGGTGCGCGGCGGGGATCGGACGAGGACTTCGCCATGCGCGTGTCCACGGCCGGGGTCGGGCCGGTGGGTCTGGAGCGGGTGTGCTGGCAGGGAGCCCCGGCGGGCGGGGTCGGGGAGCATCCCGGGGTGCTGCGGGTCGGGCAGGTGCTGGGAGGGTCGGTCAACGTTTCCAGTGGCCGGGACGTCCTGGCGTGCCAGGGCCCGTTCTTGTTGCCCCGGGGTCCGTATCTGAGCTGGTGGGAGGGTTTGGACATCCTGACACTGACTCTGGATGCTGAGGTGGTCCAGGACCAGGACCAGGCCCGGGCCCTGTCGGGGTCCGAGACGTTGCGCCTGGAGTTCACCGGGGCCGGCCCGGTGAACCCGGCCCTGAGCCGGTACTGGTCGACCGGCGTCACCCATCTGAGCCGGAGCTTGCAGTCCGGTGACGAGGTCATGAGCAACCCGTTGCTGCAAGCAGAGATGACCCGGTCTCTGGTCACCGCCCTGCTGCACACCTTCCCGAACTCGTTCCTCGAGCGCCTCCGGGACCCCGTCCCAGAACCCCGGCCCGCTTCCAGGGGGGTGCGGCGGGCGGTGGCGTTCATCGAGGCCCACCTCGGGGAGCCGATCGGGATCGTCGAGATCGCCGCGGCCGCCCGGATGAGCCCCCGGGGATTGCATGCGGCGTTCCGTCGTGAGCAGGAGACCACGCCACTGGCGTACCTGCGGATGAGGCGGCTGGAGGCCGCCCACGCCGAGCTGGTGGCCGCTGATCCCGCGCCGGGGGTGAGCGTGGCGGTGATCGCCGCCCGCTGGGGATTCGCCCATGCCGGTCGGTTCGCCGCCGCCTACCGTGACCGCTACGGGCAGGTGCCTTCGGCCACCCTGCACACCTGAACGCGCCTCCGCACCTGCCCCCGCCCTGAAGGGGGGCCCGGTGGGGCCTTGTCAGCGGGGCATTGGTGATGCTTCGCTGACTGCTGAGGCCCCTGCTGGGGGCTGGTGCGCGCCTCAACTGGCACGAACATATCCACCGGCGTGCTCCCGGAGGGGTTCCCGGCGCAGTGGCCGTCACGGCTGCCGGTGATCACGGCCCGGGGCGGGGGAGCAGGCGCTGCCCGCGGGGAGACCGACAACTTTCCGGGACGGGCCGAGGAGGGGGAGAGCCAATGAGCCGGCCGGTCCACTCCGAGGCCACCGCCAGCGTGCCGGAGGCCGTGACGGAGCTGTTCGCCCAGCTGGGGGTGCGGTTCTCCTTCGACCCGGCCGGGCCGGGCTTCTTCTACCGGGAGACCCGGGACGGGGACGAGCACGTGAGCGTGGCCAGGCTGTCCATGGGTGGTGAGTTCTCCACCTGGGGCGACACCGAGGTCTTCGGGGTGGTCCGGGTGCGTGGGGCCCGCTACGACTGGTCGACCTCCGACGACCAGGGGTCCGGGCTAGGGCAGCCGGTCCTGTTCCGTCCCGGACACCCGGCCCTGGTGGTGGCCAGGGCCTTGGAGGCCACCAACGTCTACCTCACCGCGGCCGTGCTGCAGGAGGTAGCCGACACGGTCTACGGCCTCGAGGACACCCCGGTGGCCTTCGCCTCCTCCCGCCCGGCCAGCCCGGACCTGGGGCGCTACTGGTCCGGGCTGGTGGCCTGGGCCGCCGACGCCGCGGCCGCCGCACTCCTGGCGGAGCCGCTGGTGCGCACGGATCTCACCCGCCGCCTGGCGGTGGGCATGCTGGAGTGCTTCCCGCTGACCGGGGATCGTGAAACCCGGTCACTGTCGATGGCAGCCCAGTCCCGCCGCTACCGGATCGCCGTGGCCTTCCTCGACGACAACGCCCAACTCCCCATCACCGTCGAGGACGCCGCCCGCGCCGCGAACACCACCACGACCGCCCTGGTGCAGGCCTTCCGGGCCAACCACCCCCTGGGCCTGACCCCGGCCCAGTACCTGCGGCGGGTGCGGCTGGCCGGTGCCCACGAGGACCTCCTCCAGGCGGATCCCACGTCTGGGGACACGGTCCGAGCGATCGCGATCAGATGGGGCTTTCCCCACCCGGGCCGCTTCGCCGGCGCCTACCGCACGGTCTACGGGGTCACCCCGCGCTGGACGCTCGAACGCTGAACCCCCGCCCGCCTCCCCGGCTGCTGAAGGTCCTGCGCCGATACGGGACGAGGCCGTGGAGACATCTCGGATTCCTCTCGCACGGCCCCGGAACGGAACGAATCACCAGGTGTCGACGACGGGCGAATACTGAGCAGATGCCACGTCGTCGACACGAGGGGGCACGGTGGGACAGGCCGCGTCGCCAGATGCGCCCCCGGATCTCCGGGCGATGGTCGAACGTGGCGGGATGGGTCCCGACCGGGAGGCAGAGGGAAAGACCAGCAAACCTGGCGATGCTGCACATATGGCCGACCACCGGCCACTGTCCACGGGAACGACTTTGCAGTTGGGGTCTCTGCGCGAACATCCCGGCCATGTGTTGGACAGCCGGCCACCGCAGGCCGATGGATTTCCTGCTGGAGCGACAGCTGGCGGCACGCTAGTTTGGGGTCAACCCCCGAAGCGAAGGAGGGCACGTGGGCACGGTGGTCATGTACAGCTCGGTGTCGGTGGACGGCTTCATCGCCGACGAGAACGACCAGCCCGGGCCGCTGTTCGACTGGTTGCTCAGCGGGGACGTGCCGTTGGACGAGAGAGGGGCGTTGAACGTCTCGCAAGAGTCCTACGACTACACCAGGACGTACTGGGACCAGATCGGGGCATCGGTCGTCGGCCGCCACGTCTTCGACATGACGGACGGCTGGGACGGAAAGCCTCCGGGCGGAGTCGACCACGTGGTGGTCGTGACGCACCGGCCGGCACCGGAGGGGTGGGACCCCGAGGCGCCGTTCCACTTCGTCGCCGGCGTCGAGGCCGCCGTGGCCAAGGCGCAGGAGCTCGCCGGTGAGCGCATCGTCGAGGTCGCCGCCGGAGACGTCGGTGGCCAGGTGTTCGCCGCGGGCCTGGTCGAGGAGGTGCGCATGGACGTCGTACCCGTCGTGTTCGGGTCCGGCAAGCGCTACTTCGGGTCGGCCCACGCACAGCACCTGTTGGCGGACCCCGACGTGGTGATTCAGGGCCAGCGGGTGCTTCACCTGCGCTACCGGGTGCGCCGTTGACCGATTCGAGCGGGTCCGCAAAGAGGCTCACTGCCAACGGGGACCCAAGGTCGGGCCTTGGGACTGATGCGCAGGCAGATGGGGTCTGACCGTGTCTCCGCCCCCGATTTGCACATGGTCCGGCTACCGGACGTGAAGCCACGGAAACTGCACCGGAGGCGTCGCGGTGAGGGTTCCTCTTGCGGTGGCAGGTGGAGCAGGTAGCGGCCCGTCGCGTGAGCTCGGGCTCGTCCATCGGGAGCCGTTCCACGCGGCCGACGTAGGGCGGAGGGGGCCGGTGTGTCCGGGTCGAGGTCTCTTTCACCGGAGTGACTGGTGGTCACGGCCGAGGGAGCTCGGGGTCTCGGCGAGAGTGCTGGGCCGTTTCGTCGACGTCCGCGCTGGGAAGGTGGCTGCTGTCCGGTTCGAAGAGTTCAGATGGCGATGACCCACTGGAGTATTCCTGCGGCAATGAGACCGGCCACGGTCCCGTTCAGCACGGCGACGGCCAGGGCGGAGATGAGGACGATCGGCCGCCGCAGGCCGGCGGCGCCCATGATGAAGACCGTGACGGGCACGCTGAAGAGAGATCCGCTGATCAGCATGCCAATGGGTACGCCCCACTGCTCGACACGGCGCATCACCTGGTGCTCCACCCAACGGTTGTCGCGGGGTTGGCCGAATCGTCCCAGCGAGCTCAGCACCAAGAAGGTCACGGCGACGGTGCCGGCCACTCCGAGGAGGATGGACGGGAGCCAGTGGATGCCGGCGAGCACTCCGATGGTTGCTGCCACGTCGCCTTCCAGAAAGGGGATCGTGCCGATGAGGAGTAGGGCGAGCATCTGCAGGGGGCCGGGCAAGGTGTCGACGATCTGTTGCAGGTCGAGAATCCATGTGCGCAGCTGGCTCATGGGAGTCCTTTCGTCCGGTCATCGGGTTCTGCGCTGAGGGGCCGAGACCGTGGGGGCGGAATGACATGTCCATCCTGGGCTGGCCGTGGCCGAGGCGGGCAGTGTCGTTGAGTCACTGGCGTGGGTGACGTGGTGTCACTGGACGGGCTCAGGCGCATCTGATGAGGTGGCATGGGCTCCGCGGATCGGCGGGCTCCGAACCCCGGAGGAGTATCGCGTGGCCATCGCCGAGCCGAGCACTGTCATCGACATACGGGACATGCTGCGCACCCGTCGCACCCGCACGTGGGCGTTCTCGGTGGCGGTCACTGTTGTGGTGGCGGCCACTGCCGCTTCGGACTGGGCGGCTGTGCTCGTCGTGATGCCCAGTCTGGTGCTGGCGGTGCTGGTTCTTCTGCGTGTCGACGAGGAGCCGGACCGGCTACTGCTCGGCCTGACCCTCGTGGTCGGGCTTCCGACTCTGTTCTGGTCCGCGCTGACGGGAGCCAACCCCACCGGGTCGGTGTCGTTGGCCGTCGTCGCCGGTGTGGTCATCGACGCGTGGACGACTCGTCGAGCCGCCTGGGCCACTGTTGCGGGGGCTGCTGTCGCCGGGGTGAGCGCGGTGGCGTTGACCACCGATTCCCCCGATGCTGTGGGTACCGTCGTTCAGCTGACATTCGTGGCGGCCATCTGGCTGTGCTCGCTCCACGACATGGGATCCGAACGGCGACTTTTCGCTCGACTGGAGGGGGCGAAGGACGCCGAGCGTGAGCTCTCCCTCGCCCGTGAGCGGCACCGGTTCGCCGCGGATCTGCATGACATCCAGGGGCACACGCTGCACGTGATCAAGCTGAAGGCCGCCGTCGCAGCCAAATTGCGCACCGCTGACCCCGCCCGGGCCGCCCGTGAGCTCGAGGCGATTCAGCAACTCACTGCCCAGACGATCACAGCGGCCCGTGACTTGGCCGCCGATCGGCACGCCCTGAGCTTCTCCGAGGAGCTGCACCCGGTCGTGGACCTGCTCGACGCGGCCGGGGCCACCATCACCGTCCAGCGGCCCGACGGATACCCGGCCTCGGAGTGGGAGGCCACGCTCGCCCGGGTGCTGCGCGCGGCCACCACCAACATGCTCCGGCACGCCCGCCCCGAGCACGTGTCGATCGTCGTCGGGACTGATCACCTGGTCGTCACCAACGACGGGGCCCCTGCCCGGGAGGAACCGTGCACGCTGCGCGGCCTGGACCGGCTGCATCGACGACTGCGCGCCCTCGGCGGCGGACTCGAACTGCGCGACGGCGAGGGCACGTTCACGCTCCAGGCGCGAGTGGGAGAGGTCCGCGATTGCTGACGATCTTGCTGGCCGATGACGAACGGCTCATCCGCACGGCCTTGGCGACGCTGCTCCCCCTGGAAGGAGGTCTGGAGATCATCGCGGAGTCCGCCGACGGGGCAGAAGCCGTCCGCCACTTCGAACAGCTCCGCCCGGACATCGCGATCCTGGACCTCGACATGCCGGTCCTGGACGGCCTTCAGGCCGCTTCGCGGATGCTCGCCATCGTGCCTGACCAGGCGATCCTGATCCTGACCCGTCATGCCCGGCCCGGCGTCCTGCGCCGCGCGCTGCGGCTCGGGGTGCGTGGCTTCCTCGGGAAGGACACCGACCCCGAGGACATTGCGTCGGCCGCCGTTGCGGTGGCCCAGGGCGCACGCGTGATCGATCCGGCGGTCTCGGCGCGCGCACTGACCACCGACTCGCCCCTGACCCCACGAGAGGAGGACGTCCTGCGGGTGACAGGTGAGGGGTACAGTGTTCGCGACATGGCCGGCCTGCTGCACCTGTCACCGGGCACGGTGCGCAACTACCTGTCCTCGGCCATCCGGAAGACCGGCACACGCACCCGACACGACGCCGCTCGGCACGCCAGGGACAACGACTGGCTCTGAGCTCAGCAGCACACCGCAGGACACGATGCGTCACGACAAGCGCTCCGGGCGGTCAGGCAGCGGCCCCCTTTGCACAGATGACCGGTTACCGGACGTCACCCACGGGGACGACGTTGCAGGGAGGGTTCCTGAATCGAGCTGGAAGAGCAGCAGGAGCACGTCCTCGATGAGGAGCGGCCCGTCGGCCGTTCGCGCCGGGCCCCCGTCGGTGGTGCGCGAGTCGAGGTCGTCACGCATGCTGACCTCCTGTTGCGTCGGTGTCAGGTGCTGAGTCGGATGGTGCACCGAGCTGCCCGGTCACGATGACGCTGGCACGCCCGAGGACATCCAGCTGAGCCTCGTTGTAGAGCTCCACGACGGTCGCGAGAAACACCTCCTGAGTGATCGCCGGTCCCTTCGACAGTCGCCCTTTCTGGTCGGTGAGCCACGGATAGTCGGTGAGGTGCTGCGCGAGCTGCGGGGCGAGCGTCTCCGCGAGTCGCTGTCGCTGTGCGTCGCCGGCCTGGGCCGACAACGCTTCGAACTCCGCGCTCCCGTCAGCGGCCTCAGACTGCACCATCGTCTTCAGATCTGCCATGGCGGTCTCGTCGTAGAGCTGGGCGTACACGAGCATGAGGGCACGATCCGGGGTCGACGATCGCCCGGCGAGATTCTCGAAGCCGGCCGGCACGTCGGTCGCCGTCGTCCCGGCCAGGATCGCCCTGATCTCGGCACGCGCACGCTGCAGTCGTTCGATGCTCACAGCCAGGTCGGCATCGATCGCCAGCAGGGCCGCCCCCGGCGTCTCCCCATCGAGACCCATCGACTCGATCTGCCCGAGCGGTACGCCCAGGTCGCGGAGCCTGGGGATCTGCAGGAGCCGGACGAGGTGGCGCGCGCCGTACTGCTTGTAGCCGTTGGAGGTGCGTCCGGGCGGCTCGAGCAGGCCGGTCCGGTGGTAGTGGCGGATCGTGTTCACCGTCGTTCCGGCGAGCTCCGCGATCTCACGTGTGCTCCAGGCCATCACGGGCTCGCATCGTGGGGCTGTCCCCGGACTGTCCAGGCGCAGCGGTCGAGACCATTCAAGACCCTGTCCTCGGAACAGGGTCAAGAGCGATTTCCCCAGTCGTGGGAAAGCACAGCAGCGCTTGACCGTGTGGTGAGCACACGGTCTTGACTGCTCGCACGTGGCTGGTCGATCGATCGGGCCGCGGCTCTCGGGATCATCGCCGGCATCAACCCCGTGGTCGCGGCGATCGCAGGAGCAGCGGGAAACATCCTCTGCGTTATCGCCGTGGTGGTCCTCGGGTCCCGTATCCGTGAGCGTGCTCTCGCCCGGCGTGGAGCGACGCCGGCCGATGACCTCCCGGCCGTCGCGCCTCCTCACGAGGCACGCGCTGGAACGGTGTTCCACGATGATGCATCCGGTGCCGCCTCGATCCGCACGCTCGAGCAGCCCGCGGCCGATGACGAGGTGCGCGCTTCGAACGCGAGACCGACCAGGCGGGAGAAGGGCCGTGCGCGCGTGCGCCGATGGATGGTCCGGTTCGGTGTCCCCGGGGCGAGCCTCCTCGCACCGCTCGCGCTCCCGACCATGCCGACCGCCGCGTTCTTCGTCGCCGCGGGAGTCCCGAAGAAGTGGGTCATCCCCTGGCAGGCCATCGCCATCATCCTGTGGACGGGCGCCGTCTCACTGGCCGCCACCGGCGTCCTCGCACTCCTCGGTGGGTGAGAGCACGCGTCGGTCATGGGCCTGGTGCTCAGCACCGGTCACTCGACAGCCGCGTGGATCCTGCTCCCGACCACGGCAGCCAGCACAGCCACCCTGTCCCTCCTGCTCGGACGCCGACCACACAACATGCCTTCGGGCCAGAGACCGCCCGGACAGCTGCACGGAGCTGATCAGCGCCCCCTCGGAATGTGCGCGATGGTCGCAACAACTACCCATCATCGTGCGCTTCCCGCGCACCATGGTGCAGTAGAGGCCCTCCTGCGGGCGTCGCACCCGATGAGTCCGCCGGACGGTCTCTCCCCTTGGGGTAACTGAGTGGCCAGACACCCTGTACCTTGCACATGGCGAATTCGAGGCCCCCGGCGCGGAGACGTTCGGATCGAACCGGAAGAATCGGAAGCAGGCTCAACGCCTTGGGGTCTGCGCGTCGACGGCGAGCAGGGTCCTGGTGTTCACGGCCTGGTTCCGCCAACGACCGCTTCTCGGAGGGACCTGTGCAGTAGCAGCACCGCTCCGCTGATCAGTGATACCGCGGCGGTGAGGACGAGCAGCGTCCCCAGCCCGAGGCCGGCAACGACCGCGCCGGCGCGGGCCGGCGCTGCGACCGAGCTGATGGTCCTCAGGACCAGGCAGACCGTGAACGCCGCGCCTGCACGGTCGGGCACCAGCTCGGCGGTCCAGACGGCGAGCACCGCCGATCCTGTCATGTACCCGACACCGAACATGCACGCCGAGGCCATCGTCGCGGTCAGGGAGTCGCTGGCCAGCCCGAGCAGCGCCAGCGCCGCAGCGACCGTCATGAGACTCAGCGCGGCGACCCGCAGACTGCCCATCCGCTGCGCGAGGGCCCCGGTCGTCACACCGACCATGCCGGTGAGGCCGATGGCCGCATACAGCGCCGGGACGGCTGCCGCGGGGAGGGTGCCGCCGGTGCCGGTCGAGATGACCGCCAATGCCCTGGGTTGCTGTCGCAAGGGCACCGCACTGGTCACGATGGGCGCTGGAGACCGGCCCGAGCACCAGCTCGGAGAACCCTAGTCCTCCCGGATGCCCGGCCGCGTCAATCCGTGGACGTACCGGGCCATGCCGAAGGCGACCCCGACCACAGCCGCTCCGGCCAGCCCGCTCCGGTTGCCCGCGGAGAGTGTCATGCATGTCCTTCAATGCTGTCGCGTGCACTGTTGCCGCTGCCGGCGGCAGCAGGACCGGCCTCACCCGCCGCTCGACCGGACCGCTCATCGATGTACTGGGGCGGACGAACCGGGGGGCTGCTCGTACCGTCCGACCGAGCCCAAGGCCAACGCGAGGGCTGATCAGGGTTCAGGGGCAGTGCCGGACCACGCCTCGGCGGCCGAGCAGGGCACAGGTCTGCCAGCACACCGAGGCCTGGAGGGAACCGATACCCGGATCGCTCATGCTGCTGACCGCTGTGCCGCGGTGTCGGCACGTCCCGTGCGGGTCCCGGACGGTGTGGCGCCCAGGAGCCGCACGGGACGGGGTCAGCGCTTCATGAGGGCGAAGACTCCCCAGCCGAGAAACTCACGCGTGGAGCGCGCGTAGCGGGCGGGCTCGGTGGTGAGTTCTTCCCGGACCTGAGGCGCCAGTTCGTCGTCCGGGTGCTGGTCGAGCCAGCGGCGCAGGTTGAGCCACTGGGCCGCGGCGTAGCGGTCCCAGCTGTCCTGGTCGGCCAGCATCATCTCGACGACGTCGTATCCGAGCTCCTGGAACTGTGCGATCAGTTCCGGCAGGAGCAGGAAATCGGCGAGACCGGTGGCGTGGGAGGCCTGGGCGGTCTCCTCGTCCGGAGGGGGCCGCCGCCAGTAGGGCTCGCCGATCAGCATGAGCCCTCCGGGGTGGAGGCTGCGCTCGAGCAGCTCGGCGGTTCCGGCGACGCCGTTGCCGATCCACGTGGCGCCGACACACGCGGCGAGGTCGACCGGCCGGTCCGCGACATGGCCGGCAGCGTCACCGTGGACGAACTCGACCCGGTCGGCGACGCCGAGCTCGACGGCGCGGGCCCGGGCCTGCTCGGTGAAGACCGTGCTGAGGTCCACCCCGGTGCCCGTGATCCCGTGGTCACGCGCCCAGGTGCACAGCATCTCGCCCGAGCCGCTGGCCAGGTCGAGCACCCGTGTCCCGGGGGCGAGGTGGAGCGCCTCGCCCAGGGCGGCGAGCTTGTCCGCGGTCAGCGGGTTGTGGATCCGGTGGGTGCTCTCGCGGATGGTGAAGATCCGGGGAAGGTCCATCACCAGATTCTTCTCCGTCATGCCCTGCGGTGGGAAGAGTGGCGGGCCTGCCGCGCCACCAGGTGACATCCGATCGAGCTCCAGCACCCTTCCGCCTTGCGTATGGCCGGTTGTCGTACACCGAGCCATGCCGTTTCCGCATCGACGGGTAGTGCCGTCCTGGAAGGTGCGCAGGTCCCTCCCTTCCCGCTGCCGCGGCCTGAGCGCTATTTGCGGCCCCCCGGGTGGCCGCTCGGATCGACGGCGCCGATGTGATGGCCGTTCTCTCCGCCGTCGACCAGGAACGACCGGAAGGTGGGCCGGGCGTAGTCGCCGAGGAGCAGCGAACCGTCGTCGGCGCGCTCGTGCTCGGCCGGCTGTTCGAGCGAGACGAAGTCCCTCGGGAACACCAGCCGCTTTCCGCCGTCGATGCGCGATTCGGATCCGTCGTAGAAGACGTTGGTCCGGTCGACGTCGCCCGAGACCCGGTCGGCACGACCGTGGTCGCCGGTGACGACGGAGAGGTTGTTGCGGAAGACCCCCTGCTCATCCGGCCCGAAGTACGGGTTGGTGCGGAAGATGAAGTTGTACCGCTTGTTGTCGACGGCGGTGTTGTTGGTGACGGAGAGCCGTCCGGGGTTGAAGTTGTCGGAGAAGCCGTCGAGGTTGTTGGCGTAGGCCAGATTGCCGGTCAGCACGTGGTCCACCGGGAGCCCCTCGCCTCCCACCTTGAAGCCGGTGCCGACGTTGGAGTCCGTGTTGTAGCCGTCGGAGAGCTGACCGTTGTGGTGGGCGATGTTGTTCTCCATGGTGATGGGGAAGTTGGGGCCCTCGTCGGTGCGGTTGTAGAGGTCCCAGCCGTCGTCGATGTTGTGGTGGGCGACGTTGTCGCGGAACACGTTGCCCGGGCCCACGCCCAGCTTCGCCGCGAAGCCGTCGGCGTTGATGTCGGACGGGTCGCGGTTGTCGTGGGACTCCGAGTTGACGATCAGGTTCTCGGCCGGCCAGTTCTCCGGGGCACCGCTTCCACTGAGCTGGAAGCCGGTGTTTCCGTTGTGGCTGAAGACCATGGAGTCGAAGGTGTTGTGCGAACCGGAGGAGCGCATGCCGTTGCCGGCGGCGCGGGTGAGCTCGAGGTCGGAGATCACCCAGTGGTCGGCATCGGCTCTCACCACCTCGGGGAGAGCGGAGCGTCCGTCGATGACCACCCCTGCGCCGTCGTGGGCGGTCAGGGTCTTGGGGGCGTCGGCCGTGCCGGAGTACTCGGGAGCGAGCCGGACGGTGCCGGCGGGCTCGTAGGTGCCCTCCAGGAGCTCCACGGACCGTCCGGGCAGCACGTGCTCGACAGCGGTCCTGAGGTCCAGCGGTGATGCGACGGTGCCCTCACCGTCGGGGGTTCCTGCGGGGGCGACGATCAGGGCGCCGTCGTGGAACTCGCGGACGGTCACGTCGACGGTGCGCGTGATCGGGGTCAGGTCCGGACCTTCCGAGGGCGTGTAGGTCGCCGTGACCGTGGAGCGTCCCGAGGGGATCGTGATCCTGTGGCTGAGGTCGTTCTCGGCGTCGATCGGCAGCCCCTCGGCGGCAGGGGCGCCGTCCACGCGGAGATCCACGCGGCCTGCGTGAGGTGCCGAGGCGGCCACGTGGTAGTCCGTGCTGCCGGAGCGCGCCGGGGCTCGCAGGTCGAAGGACGCCGGGGTCACCGCCTCGGGCCGCTGCGGTCGCGGCTGGGTGTCGGCGTCGCCGAGCACCAGGGACGCGTCGGAGAAGGTGACGGCGACGTTGCGGGACGCGAAGAAGCCCACCGTCATCGAGTCGGGCTCGATGTCCTGCACCCAGTCGGCGCCCTCGAGCTCGCGGGTGTGCGTCTGCGGTTCGCCGTGGTGCGTGGAGGTCGTGGACATCACGAAGGAGTCGTCGGTGCGCTCCAGCCGCATGGTCACGGGCACGTCGGTCAGGACGCCGTGCGACCCCAGCCTGTGCGTCTGCCGTTCCGAGCCCACCGTTCCCCACGGATCGGTCACACCGGTGCGCGTCATGGCCACCGGGCCCTGTCGCAGCACGGTCGTGGACGCGTAGTTGGAGGCCGCCGGGACCTCCTCGAACCCGTCCAGCATCGGGTCCTGGCGCGCTGCGCCGTTGACGTCGCGGACCATCAGACCGGCGCCCTCCTGCCCGCTCGGGTTGGCGCCCGTCTCCGGTCCGAGGTGATGGACGGTCACGTCTGCTTCGAGGACGAAGTTGTGCTCGCGGGGATCGAGGTCGACGTGGTAGAACGTGAGCCCGTCGTGGCCGGGGGCGAGCTTGCCGCCGCGGCTCTCCATGAAGACATCGCCGTCGATCGACCCGGGGACCTCCGGCCTCGCCAGGTTCACGCCGACCTTGTCGGGCAGCACGTTGGAGGAGAAGTTCAGGTCGGTGGACTGGCCGAAGGTGATTTCCTGCCATTCGAGGGCGGCGCCCGAGTGCTCCGGCGGCTGCGGTTCAGTGGCACGGTCCGGTGCAGGTGCGGCCCAGACGCCGGCCGGCGCGACGAAGGCCGCGGTGAGGGCGGCGGTGAGGGCGGCGATGCCGACGACTGCGGCTCGGCGTGCTGAGCGTCTGCGGCGCAGCGCGCGTCGCTGCACGTGGGGAGTGGCGGCACTGAACTCACTGCTGCGGTGTCGAACTGGCATCGGCTGTTCCCTCCGGAGGTGGGCAACGTGGGGTGGCGGGTCCAGGAGCGGGTTCCGGTCTCTGCACCCGGCGGATGATCTGCATCGGCGATTCCACAACGAGGATGCACGGGATTGGGAATGCGCTTTCCAGCGAGCTTATAGTGACCCGAAACACATGTCAAAGACTCGAAGTCTGCTCACCGACCCCAGGAACGTGCTGATGGGGTGGTGGCTGCGGCCCGGACGAGACGATGGGCACGGACTGCTATGCCGGATTCCTATCCTGGCGCTGTGGTCAGTCGCTCCTGACCCGCCCCCGAAGCCGCGCGATGGCAGCACCATCAGGCAGCATGTCGTCCCGCTTCAGGCGGCGTCCCCTTAACACATGGCCCGGACAGCGGCCACCAAGCCAGCTGGGACGTCACATGATCGTGCAGCAGCCCCTGGTCGCCGCATGGTCGAGCTGGCCGCCGTTCGTGAGGTTCTGCAGCAGACCCGGGCATCCCGGGTCGTGAACCTGCCGGTTCGAGTTCAGGTCAGGTGGTCGTGGTCCCCGCGGACCCACGCCACGTGCCGGGCGGCGGAGCGTGCCACGGCGTCCCGGGCCCCGGCGTCGATGGTGCCCCCGGTGTTGCTGTAGAGCCGATCGAATTCCAGGACCGTGGCGGCCGCCGCGATCCGCTGCACCACGGCCGCCGAGAGCGGGTACAGATTGACGTAGCTGCGCATGAACGCCACCGTCCGACCGTCCGGGTTGGCGTAAAGCGTGTCGCCGGCCAGCAGCACGCCGCGGCCCTGGGCCCCGGCCTTCCAGTGCACCACGGCGCTGCCGGGGAAGTGCCCACCCAGGGTGTGCAGCCTCACCCCGGGCAGCAGCTGCCGCTGCCCGGACCAGGAGTCGATCGCCGGATCCTGGCGTTGCACCCATCGGCGGTCGGCCTCGGCCACCAGCACCGGAACCCCGCCCAGGGCGCGGGACCACTCCACCTGCACCCCGTACATGTGCGGGTGGCTGGCGATGATGTAGGCGGCTCCGCCCAACTCCTGCACCCGCTCGATCGCGGCCGGGTCGAGGAAGCCGGTCGGATCCCACAGCAGGTTCCCGGCCGGAGTGCGCAACAACAGGGCACGCTGGCCGATCCCGAACCGGGGAACGACACGGATTCCGTACAGGTCCGGCTCGAGCTGCTCGATCCGGGTCTCATGGCCCACGCTGCGCAGCTCGTCCAGAGTCGTCCACCGCGGGCCGTGGAGGACCTTGTCCTCCCGGTCGTCCGCGCAGAGTGCGCAGCCCTGGGGCGGTGGGGCCGTCAGAGCATGCTCCACACCACACGATCGACAAATCCACACGGACACAGGTTCTCCTCCTACGGTGCGGCATCGGCCACAGCGTACAAACCCGAGGCGAGCACACCACCGAAGGGGGTGCCGCACGGATGTGACATCTGCTCTGGCTTGCCCTCGGGGTGGGCACAGCCGGGGTCCGAGGGGGCGGCTGGGCAGTCGCTGGTCGGCCCGTTGACAGTATGTGCACCCGAGACCTGAACTCCATGACTGCACGTAGAGTCTGTTGGCGGACGGATGCGTGGTTGTGGGGACACGGTCGGGAACCGGAGGGTCGATCGGCTCGGATGACCAGGAGCACGGTGCCTTCGGGGTCGCGCAGGGAGGCGATGGTCTCGCCCCACTCCATGGGTCGGGCCTCGACAGGTACCGCTGCCCCGGCCCGGTGTGCGGCCTCGAGCACGGGAGGAAGCACTCGCCGCACCGGACCAGGGGAACATGACAGGAGAGGTGGCGTCCTTCCCGCCGGCGTTCTCCTGCAGCCACCCCCACCAGGGCACCGGGCAGCCGCCGATGCTCGTCGACATGTATCCGGTCGGCCCCTGGCTCTTCTGGATCTCGCCGGCGGTACTCGCGGTGACGACGGTGTTCGCCGTCGTGGCCAGGCGCCGGTCGCGGTCGTGAACCCACGCTCTTGACACTGCCGGCGCCTTTGAGGCCAATGCGGTGCGGTAGGGGTTCCGCTGCGGCGGGGACCTGCATGCAGCAGTCACGACAACGGCCCACGGGGCGGCCGTCGTCAGTGCCGGGAATGATCAGGTGGGGCGTTGCCAGAGGTTCTCGGCCCGCTGCTCCCAGCCGGCCTCCTCGAGGGTGTCGGTCGAGGGGTCGTCGCTGACGAGGGCGACCTCCCGCCGGGGGACTCCACCGGAGAGCTCGACGACCTTGTCGCTCTGGACGGTGGAGCATCCGCCCATCCAGTCGTCGGAGGTGGCGCCGACCTGGATCAGGCAGGCCTCATGGTCGGCGCCCGAGGCCGGTCGCGCCGCGAAGTAGGAGTAGCCGTCGATCTCTCCCAGGTAGCGGGCGGTGTCGTCGGCGAACTGTTCATTGGACCGGATGACTTCCGGCACCGGCTGGGCGGAGGATGCAGAGTCGAGAACAGCTAGGCCGTGGCTGGTGGAGGCGCAGGCTGAGACCGCCAGCACGATTCCGAGCGCCATGCCTGCTATGCGGAGGCTCTTGGTGCTCACCATGGGACGTCTCCTCTGCTCCACCGAGCCCTGGTGCTGCCCCGGCGGTCACTCCGTGACCAGTGCGTCCTGGCGAGCTCACTGCATCGTGGTCCGTGTCACCTTACCGGGGCCTCGCGAAAGCAACAGACTCATGGGGCATCGGCGGGGCGCTACAGGGCGTGGAGGTATCGCCGGGTGTATCGCTGCTGCAGGCGATGGCTGATCGGCGCCAGGGCGCGGGACCACCACGTGCCCGGCCGGGAGAAGGCGGTGACGGTGAACACGACGGCGTCGTCCTGGCGCCATTCGACGCAGAACCTCTCCTCGCCCTGCTCCGGGTGGCCCTGCAGGGTCCCGTAGGCGAAGCCCCGCCGCCGCTCCTCCTCCACCACGTAGACCACCTGGCACCCGAAGGAGATCCGCAAGAGGGGCCGGCCCAGGCGCAGACGGACACGGCTGCCCTGCTCGACGCGGGGTGTGGTGGCCTCGACCGCCAGGCCGGCTGCGCGGTGCATCTGCCAGTTCATCAATCGATCGGCGGCGCGGTGGAACGTCGACTCCCCGTGGCCGATGATCCGCTGACCCCGCACATGGGTGTATCCGTCGGGCAGCTGCCCGGCCGTGGCGCCGATCTCCGGGTAGGTCAGTGCGCGCTCGGGCAGAGTCATAGGGATCACTATGCCAAGGGGCGCTTTCCGTCTGGCCGGTGACCCGGGGCCCAAGAGGCCGCGTCGAAGTCAACGGAGGAAGCATGTTCGCCCTGCCTGCGCGCGCCGTCCCACCCCACGAGCGGGGTGCACCCGGGGTCGTCCCGACTGCCGGGTCCGGATGTGGTCGGTGCCGTGGGGCGGAAGCACACCGGCGCGGTCCGCCTGTGTGGGGGAGCGATGCCTCCTCGACGGCCGAGGCGGTCGTGAGCGAGGTCAGCGGAGCGGTCTCTTGGGGGGACGAAGTGTCCATGGCGTTGCCGGACTCCGTCGACTGTGTTCCCAGGACGGTTCGGCGGGTGCGGTCTGGTGGACGGCGACCGCACGGGGGCCTCGATGCCTGATCCGGGTCGGACCGGCAGAAGCAGACCCGCGGCGCTGGAGGCGCCGTCGTGCGTGTCCGAGGCAGCCCAGGCCGCCGTCGTGCCGGTGCCGAAGGGCTCGTTCGACGCGACCACGGTCGTCGCGACGACCGTGGATCCGACCGTGCTCGGGAGTGATGATGGGTGGGCTCGTGCCCTGGCCGGGCAGCCGAGGACTGGATCGGGGGCCGCAGGGCACCGGCAGGCCGGGACGCCACGGCCGGCTCAGCCGGCCCCGCAGGAGCGCCGCTCGTGCACGCCGCGGGCGACGGCCAGCAGCTCCCGGGCCGAGTCCTCCCACGAGTGGGCGCGGGCCCGGTCGAGCCCGTGCAGCACCCGCGCGCGGACCCGGGCAGGGTCCTCGAGGGCGCGCACGGCGGCGGCGAACCCGGCGTCGTCGTCGGGCGCGGCGTAGGCGGCGGCGGCGCCGGCGACCTCCCGGAAGATCGGCACGTCGCTGCACACCACGGGGGTGCCCGCCGCGAGCGCCTCCACGAGCGGCAGCCCGTAGCCCTCGGCCCGGGAGGCGTGCACCAGGGCGGCGGCCTCGGCGAGCAGGGCCGTGTACTCGGCCTCGTCCACCCCGTCGTGGAAGACCACCCGCGCCCCGTCCGGGACCAGGACCTCCAGCTGGGCGCGGCGGGCGGGGGAGATCCGGGAGAGCAGGTGCAGCTCGTGGTCCGGGAGCCGCCCCGCCGCGCGCAGCAGGGTCTCGACGTTCTTGTACGGCAGGAAGGAGCCCATGTAGAGCAGCTTCCGGCCGCGGCGGGGCAGCCGTTCGAGCCCCTCCGCCGGGTGCAGCACGGAGCCGGGCCGGGGGGCGTTGGGGACCACGTGCACCGGGCGGCGGGTGAGGCGGTGGGCGGCGATGAGCTCGCGGGTGGTGTGCGAGACGGTCACCACGGCGTCGGCGCGGTCCAGCAGGACCCGCTGCGGCCACCAGGCCTTGTGGTACACCCGCCACGCCGCGCGCACCGCGGCGGGCAGGTCCGCGGGCGGCTGCGGGTGGTCGTAGTAGATGAGGTCGTGCAGCGTGAGGATCAGACCGTGCCGGCGGCCCGCGGAGCCCATGGTCTGCATGGGGGAGAACACGACATCGGGGGCGTACCGGTTGAGCACCAGGGCCGTGGCGGCCTCGGCGGCCGACACGGGGGAGGGACCCGTGACGTGCGGGAGCTCGGGCAGCAGGGCGAGCTGGCGGGGGTCGCTGACGAGCAGGGCCACGTCCAGGCCGGGGGTCCCGCCGGCGAGGCAGGCCACGGCCCCGGCGAGGCTCGCCCCGTAGCGGCTGATCCCGTCGTGGCGGTCGATCCGGGTGTAGCGGGCGTCCAGGAGCAGCCTCACCGGCGGTGTCCTCCCTGCTGTCCCCGGCGTCCGCGGGGTGCTCGGCGCACGATGCGCTGCAGACCGGTGAACGGCGCGGTGTCGGGTGCCGGGGGCTCGGCGGGGGGCGCCTGCGCGTGCAGCGCCGGCGGCCCGCCGTCCGGTCCGGGAGCCGGCCCGAGGGCCGGCTCGGGGGCGGGGGAGGAGAGGAAGTCGTGGGCCAGTTCCGCGGTCCGGCCGGGGGCCTCGTAGTGGACGAGGTGGCCCACGCCGTCGAGCACCTCGAGGCGGTGGCGGGGGATCCAGGAGGCCATGGTGCGCTGCGCCGCGAGCGAGCCCAGCTCGTCCTGCGCGCCCACGACCAGCAGGGTCGGCATGGTCAGCTGCATCGCGACCTCCGCGACCGTGTGCGAGATCGAGGCCTCGTAGGCCTCCAGCAGCACGTCCCGGTTCGCGAAGGCGGAGAAGTACGCGCGGTGCTGGTGGCGGACGTAGCCGCGGACCCCGGGGTCCGGGGACTTCGTCATCACCCCGCTCATCGCGTCCGTGACCAGCCAGCTGGTGAGCAGCCGGCGGCCCAGCCGGCGGGGCAGGACCCGGCCCAACCGGTAGTAGCCCACCGTCAGGCGGCTCAGCAGGGCCTGCTCGCCCTCCAGGGCGGGTTCGCTGATCGGGTTGACGAGCACGAGCCGCTCGACCATGGCCGGGTGGGCCGCGGCGAAGTGCGCGGCGACCACGGAGCCGAAGGAGTGGCCCAGCACGGCGATCCCCTGCGGGGCGCCGTCGTGAACGGCGCCGTCCGTGAGGGTCTCCACGAAGGCGCGGAGGAAGTCCGCGTACCCGGCGACGTCGTGGCGGCGGTCGGGGAAGGGCTCGGAGCGGCCGAAGCCGGGCAGGTCGGGGACGACGACGTGGTAGCGCTCGCGCAGCCGGTCGGCGATCAGCTGCAGGCCGTGGTGGTCGCCGCGGAAGCCGTGCACGAGCACGAGCAGGGGCTTGGGCGCCGGGTCCACGTCGTAGAACCAGTACCGCACCTTGTGCCCGTCCAGGACCATGCTGCGCCGCTCGGCCCAGGGGTTCTGCACCGTGCTGCCGGGCACGCCGGGGTCGCGGCCCGTGCCGGTGTGCCCGTCGCCGTGCCCCGCGCCGGCCGCTTCCGCCATGGTTCCTCCCTGCGGGCCCGCGGGACGCCCGGTGCGTCCCGGCCCGCTGTCGATGCTAGCGCCTGCGGGCCGGGACGCCCGGCGGCCCTGGGCTAGGATGGGACGGAATCCACCACCGTCGGCGCACCGCCGGGCATCCGTGATGCCCGGGTGCCGCACACGCGACCGCGCGCCGCCCGTTCCGGGGCCGGCGGCGGTCCACGACCGCGAAGGCGAGGACCGTGACCGAACAGCAGCACACGACCGAGACCACCGGGTACGACTTCCGCGCCATCGAGGCGGCGTGGCCGTCGTTCTGGGCGGAGCAGCGGGTCTACGCGCCCGTCGACGACGGCTCGCGGGAGCGCCGCTACGTCCTGGACATGTTCCCGTACCCCTCGGGCGACCTGCACATGGGGCACGCGGAGGCCTTCGCGATGGGCGACGTGGTGGCCCGGTACTGGCGCCAGCGCGGCTACGACGTGCTGCACCCCATCGGCTGGGACTCCTTCGGGCTGCCGGCGGAGAACGCCGCGATCAAGCGCGACGCCCACCCGGCGGAGTGGACCTACGCCAACATCGAGACGCAGAAGGCCTCCTTCCAGCGCTACGCGATCAGCGCCGACTGGTCCCGGGAGATCCACACCTCCGACCCCGAGTACTACCGGTGGACGCAGTGGCTGTTCCTGCAGTTCCACCGCAAGGGCCTGGCGTACCGGAAGAACTCGCCGGTCAACTGGTGCCCCAAGGACCAGACCGTGCTGGCCAACGAGCAGGTCGTCAACGGGGCCTGCGAGCGCTGCCACACCCCGGTGACGAAGAAGGCCCTCAACCAGTGGTACTTCAAGATCACCGACTACGCCGACCGGCTGCTCGAGGACATGGGCGCGCTGGAGGGGCACTGGCCCGAGCGCGTGCTGGCCATGCAGCGCAACTGGATCGGGCGCTCCGAGGGTGCCCACGTGCGCTTCGCCATCGAGGGCGCCGGCGAGGGCGGGGCGGACCGGGAGGTCACCGTCTTCACGACCCGCCCCGACACCCTCTACGGCGCCACGTTCTTCGTGGTGGCCGCGGACGCGGAGCTGGCCGGGGAGATCGTCGCCCCCGAGCACGCCGAGGAGCTGGCGGCCTACCGGGAGCAGGTCAAGACCCTGTCCGACATCGAGCGCCAGGCCACCGACCGGCAGAAGACCGGGGTGTTCCTGGGCCGCCACGCCGTCAACCCGCTCAACGGCGAGAAGCTGCCCGTGTGGGCCGCCGACTACGTGCTGGCCGACTACGGCACCGGGGCGATCATGGCCGTGCCCGCCCACGACCAGCGCGACCTCGACTTCGCCCGCACCTTCGGGCTGCCCGTGCGCGCGGTGCTCGACACCGGCGAGGAGGACCCCGCCGAGACCGGGACCGCGACCACGGGCGAGGGCACCCTGATCAACTCGGGCGAGCTGTCCGGGCTGGAGAAGACCGAGGCCGTCGAGCGCGCCATCGGCCTGGTCGAGGCCGCCGGGACGGGCAACCGCCAGGTCAACTTCCGGCTGCGCGACTGGCTGCTGTCCCGCCAGCGCTTCTGGGGGGCGCCGATCCCGATCGTGCACTGCCCCGCGTGCGGGGAGGTGCCGGTGCCGGAGGAGCAGCTGCCGGTGCGGCTGCCCGACGACCTGCGCGGCGAGCAGCTCGCGCCCAAGGGCCGGTCCCCGCTCGCGGCGGTGGAGGACTGGGTCAACGTCGAGTGCCCCGCGTGCGGCGGCCCCGCCCAGCGCGACACCGACACCATGGACACCTTCGTGGACTCCTCCTGGTACTACCTGCGCTTCGTCTCCCCGAACGACGAGAACACCGCGTTCGACCTCGAGGAGACCCGCAAGTGGCTGCCCGTGGACCAGTACGTGGGCGGCGTGGAGCACGCCATCCTGCACCTGCTGTACTCGCGGTTCTTCACCAAGGTGCTCTTCGACCTCGGGCTCGTGGACTTCACCGAGCCGTTCAAGGCGCTGCTGAACCAGGGCCAGGTGCTCAACGGCGGCCGGGCGATGTCCAAGTCCCTGGGCAACGGGGTGGACCTGGGCGAGCAGCTCGACCGGTTCGGCGTGGACGCCGTGCGCCTGACCATGATCTTCGCCTCCCCGCCCGAGGACGACGTGGACTGGGCCGACGTCTCCCCGCAGGGCTCCCAGAAGTTCCTGGCCCGGGCCTGGCGTCTGGCCCAGGACGTGGCCTGCGCCCCGGGATCCGATCCGGCCGCCGGGGACGCAGGTGTGCGGCGGGCCACCCACCGGGCCGTCGACGACTCCGCCCAGCTGCTGGACGCCGCGAAGTTCAACGTGGTGATCGCCAAGACCATGGAGCTGGTCAACGTGGTCCGCAAGGCCATCGACTCCGGCTGCGGCCCCGCCGACCCCGCCGTGCGCGAGGCCGTCGAGGCCGTCGCGGTCCTGCTGTCCCTGGTCGCCCCGTACACGGCCGAGGACATGTGGCACGCGCTGGGCCACGAGGGCTCCGTCGTGGTCGCGGGCTGGCCCGAGGTCGACCCCGCTCTGCTGGTCGACGACACGGTCACCGCCGTGGTGCAGATCAAGGGCAAGGTCAGGGACCGGCTCGAGGTGCCCGCCGACATCGGCGAGGACGCCCTGCGCGAGCTCGCTCTCGGCTCCGAGACGATCCGGCGCCAGCTGGGCGACGCCGAGATCCGCAAGGTCATCGTGCGCGCGCCCAAGCTCGTGAACATCGTCGCCTGAGCCGCGGCGGCGGCCGCAGCAGCACGACGTCGACCCGCCGCCCGGCACCCCGGGCAGCGGGCTCCCGGCATTCCGGCCGGGTGCCCGCCGGCGTCCGGGCTCCACAGGCGCCGTCCCGGGCCCCGGACGTCCCCGGACGGGGCCCGACCGGACCCGGGGTGCCCCCGGCCGGGGTGAGCTGGGGCCATGACCGGAACCGTGCCGAGCGCCCGACGGCGAGCGAACTCCACCCCGGGGACACCCGACACCCCTGAAACACCCGACGTCCCAGGGGTGTCCGATGCTCCGAGTGGGTCCGCTGCCCGGGATGCGGCCGCGATCCAGGGGGCGCCCGACACCCCGCTCGTGCCCAGGGCCTCGGCGGACGCCGATCGAGGGCAGTCCGCCGCGGCACCGCAGGGTGACCGGCTGGCGGCGCTGCTGGCCGAGGCCGGCGCACCCCCGGCCGCCCGCGGTCGGGCGGCAGCACCCGGGGACCCGAGCGCGGAGACGCCGCCTGGCCACCGGTGGCCGGTCGCCGCCCGGACCCGGACCCGGGTTCCGGGCACGCTGCTGCTCATCGCCCTGGCCGCTCTCGCCTGGCTCGCCTGGACGGTGCTGGGACCCGGGCGGGACGCCGCACCGGTCCCGGGGGCCGCCGGACGTCCCGTTCTCGCCGAGGCGGAACTGGACGCCGCCGCGGAACCCGGTCCCGAGCAGGCCCCGCCGCCCGGCGCCGGGCCCGGTCACGCCGCCGGTGCGGGCACGGGCACGGCGGCCGCCCCGGGGCGGGACGCCCCGGAGACGCCCCCCGCGCCGACCCCCTCGGCGGGTTCGACGGTGTACGTGCACGTGACCGGGGAGGTGACCCGTCCCGGCGTCGTGTCCGTCCCGGCCGGGGCCCGGGTCGTCGACGCGGTCGAGGCCGCCGGAGGACTCACGGATGCCGCGGTCACGGCCGGCGTGAACCTGGCCGCCCCGGTCTCGGACGGCCAGCAGGTGCTCGTCCCCGACAGCGGCACCGCCGCCGCGCCCGGGGACGCCGCCCCGGTCGCGGCCGCAGCGCCGGTGCCGCCCGGAGCACCGGGAACGGCGGCCGGTCCCCCGGGGGCGGAGAGCCCGGCCGGGGCGGTGAACCTCAACACGGCCACCGCGGCCGAGCTGGAGACGCTCCCGCGGGTCGGCCCGGTCCTGGCGGGGCGGATCGTGGAGTTCCGGGAGCAGCACGGTGGGTTCACCGCCGTCGCGGACCTCGACGCCGTGCCGGGGATCGGCCCCGCGCTGATGGAGTCGCTCGGACCGCTGGTGAGCGTGTGAAGCACCCCGCCGCCTGGTGGGCCGGCGCCCTGGAGCACCAGGAGCACCGCGACGCCCGTGCCCCGGGCCGCACGTGGGATCTGCGGCTGGTCCCCGCAGCCCTGGGCGCGTGGCTCACCGGCCTGCTGGCCGTGCACCTGCCGGCGAAGCAGCTCGCGGCGGTCGCGGCGCTCTGTCCGGCGGTGCTGCTGGCCGGCACGGGCCTGGTCCTCATCGTGGTCCGGGCCCTCCGGCACGAGGTGTCCGCGCAGCCCCGGCCCCGGGCCGCCGCGCTGTGGCGGGCCCTGCCGTGGTCGGCCGCGGCCCTGAGCGCCCTCGCCGTCACGGCCGTGCTGCTGAGCACCGCGGCCGCCCAGCGCGACACCTCCCACGGTCCGCTCGGGCAGGCGCTCGCCGAGGGCGGGACCCTGGCCGTCACGGCGGAGGTGGCCGAGCCGCCCCGGCGGTGGGCGGCCCCCGCCCGGGGACCCGCCCCCGCGGAGGAGGACCGCACCGGCGTGGTCCTCGACCTGCGCCTCGAGCACGTCGTCCACGCCGGCAGCGGTGTGCCGGTCGATGTCACGGCCACGGTCTTCGCCGACGGCCCCGCGTGGTCCGGACTGGCGCCGGGCCAGCGCATCACCGCCCTGCTCGCGGCCGGTCCGACCTCGCCCGGGCCTCCGGTGCTGCGCGCGGCCGCCCCGCCCACGCACCTCCCGGCACGGGAGCCCGCCCGCCGGGAGCAGGTCAGGGAGCGCTTCGTGCTCGCCACCGCCGGACTGGGCCCCGACGCCGCGGGGCTGCTGCCGGGGATGACCTTCGGCGAGCGCTCCGGGATCGGCTCCGAGCTGGAGCAGGCCATGCGGGACACCGGGCTGACCCACCTGACCGCCGTCTCCGGGTCCAACTGCGCCCTCGTCACGGCCCTGGCCGGGCACGCGGCCCTGTCCCTGGGCGCCGGCCGGCGCAGCTGCCTGGTCGTCGGGCTCGGCGCCCTGGCGGCGTTCGTGCTCCTCGTCGGCCCCGACCCGTCCGTGCTGCGCGCCGCCGTGATGGGCGGACTCGCCGCCCTCAGCCTTCTCACGGGGCGCACCGCCGTGTCCCTGGCCACCCTCTCGGGCGCCGTGGTCGTCCTCGTCGTCCTCCGGCCCGGGCTCGCCGCCGAGTACGGGTTCGTCCTGTCGGTGCTGGCCACCGCCGGGATCGTGGTCAGCGGGCGGCCGCTGACCCGGTGCCTGGGCACACGGGTCCCGGAGGTGCTCGCCGTGGCGGTCGCGATCCCGGCGGTCGCCCAGCTGTGGTGCGCCCCGGTGCTCGTGCTCCTCCAGCCCGCCGTGCCCGTGTACTCCCTGCCCGCCAACGTCCTCGCCGGCCCGTTGGTGCCGGTGGTGACCGTGTGCGGCCTCGCCGGTCTGCTGCTGCTGCACCTGCCCGCCGGAGCGGCGGACGCGGCGGCCGCTCCGGTGCTGGCGGCGGGCGGGCTCGGAGCGCGGTTCGTCGCCGGCACGGCCCGTGCGCTCGCCGGGGCTCCGGGGTCCCTGGCCCCGTGGCCCCAGGGCCTGCCGGGCGTGCTGCTCATGACCCTGGCCGGCGCAGCGGTCCTGCTCACCGTGCACGCCCTCGACGTGCGTCGCCGCCGGCCCGCGCCGACCTCCGGGCCCCTGCACGAGGGTCCCGCTCCTGCGCCCGTGCCGGAGGAGCACTGGCGGGTGCGGGCCCGCCGGCGCCGGAGCCGGCGCACGGCGGCCGCCGCGGCCGTGCTGCTCGTTGTCGTGCTCCTCGCCGTCCGTGCCGCCGTGGACGCCCACCGACCGCCGCCGGCGTGGGACGCCGTGCTGTGCGACGTGGGCCAGGGGGACGCCCTCCTGCTGCGCACCGCACCCGGGAGGGCCGTCCTCGTGGACACCGGCCCCGATCCGGAGTCCCTCGCCCGGTGCCTGCGGCACAGCGGGGTCGAGCACCTGGATCTCGTGGTCCTCAGCCACGCCCACGCCGACCACACCGGCGGCCTGCCCGCCGTCGCCCGGCACGGGCAGGTCGGCGAGGTCTGGTACGCCACGGCGGCCGCGGCTCCGCCGGAGGAGCTGACCGGTGCGCTGCCCGGGACCCCGGCGCACCGTCCGGCCCCCGGGGAGACCCGGACCCTCGGCGGACTGGAGCTGACCGTCCTCGCCCCGGAGCCCAGCGCACCGGGGCGGTGGAGCACTCCGTCCTCGTCGGACGAGAACAACGCCTCCCTCGTCCTGCGCGCCGAGCTCACGGGGGAGCACGGCGGGAGCTCCTCCTGGCTGCTCACCGGGGACCTCCAGGAGGACGGCGCCCGCGCCCTCCTGCGCGCGGCCGGCCCGCTCGTGGACGTCGACGTCCTCAAGGTCTCCCACCACGGCGCCCGCAACGGCGGCACCGCGATCATCGACGCGGCCAGTCCCCGGCTGGCCGTGGTCTCCGCCGGCCGGGACAACGACTACGGTCACCCCCACCCGTCCGTCCTCGCCCACCTGGAGCGCAGCGGTGTGCCGTTGCTGCGCACCGACGAGCACGGCGGTGTGGCGATCCTCCAGCAGGAGCAGCGGCTGCTCGCCGTGCCCCTGCGGCAGCGGGGCGGCCGGTGAACCGGACGGTCGGCCGGTTCACCGGCGGTCAGCGCCGTGTCCGCCGGACCAGCTTGCGCAGCTCCTCGGCCCACAGGACCGACGACCCGATGGCCACGGCCACGAACCACTGGGCACCGGTCAGAGCGGTGGTGTCGAACACGCCCTGCAGGACGGGGAGATGCACCACGGCGGCCTGCAGCACCACGACCGCGACCAGGGCCACCCAGACAGCCCGGTTGGTGAACGTGCGCCGCCGGAAGACGGTGCGGGTCTCGGAGCGGACGTTGAGCAGGTTGAAGACCTGGAAGAAGACGAAGGTGGTGAAGGCCAGGGCCGTGGCGCCGGCGGCCGAGATGCCGGGGAACCACGTGTCGTCCAGCAGCAGCACCGACAGGGTGCCCGCGGTCATGACGGTGGCGGCCAGGAGGATGCGCGCCACCCGCCCCCGGGTCAGCAGGGCCTCGTCGGGCGGGCGCGGGGACCGGCGCATCACCTCGGGATCGGTGGGGTCCACCCCGAGGGCCAGAGCGGGGGGACCGTCCATGATGATGTTCACCCACAGGATCTGCAGGGCCGTGAAGGGTGCTCCACCGGCGAGGCCGGTGACTCCGCAGATGAGGAAGAGCACGACGAAGCCCCAGGTGGTGGAGAGCTGGAAGCGCACGAACTTGAGGATGTTGTCGTAGATGCCACGGCCCTCCTCGACCGCGGCCACGATGGTGGCGAAGTTGTCGTCGGTGAGGATCATCCGGGCCGCGCCCTTGGCCACGTCCGTGCCGGTGACGCCCATGGCGATGCCGATGTCGGCCTGCTTCAGGGCCGGGGCGTCGTTGACCCCGTCGCCGGTCATCGCCACCACCTCCCCGTTCGCCTGCAGGGCCCGCACGAAGCGGATCTTGTGCTCCGGGGCGACCCGGGCCAGGACCCCGTACCCGGGAGCCCGCCGGGCGAGCTCGGTCTCGTCCAGGGCGTCGAGCTCCGCCCCCGACACGGACTCTGCAGGGATCCCCAGCGTCCGGGCGATGGCCGAGGCTGTGCGCAGATGGTCCCCGGTGATCATGTGCACGGCGATGCCCGCACCGTGGGCCGCGGCGATGGCATCGGCGGCCTCCGGCCGCGGCGGATCCAAGATGCCCACCAGGCAGTACAGGGTCAGGCCCGTCACGAGGTCCCGCAGCTGCGCTCCGTCGTCGGGCAGGGCGCCCGTGCCCGGCCCGCCGTCCGCCAGACGGCCGCCGGCGACCAGCAGGGTGCGCAGACCCTGTCCGGCCAGCTCGTCGACGCCCGCGAGGATGCGGGCGGGGTCCTGGGGCGTCAGCGGCCGGGGGCCTTCGGCGGTGAGGACGGAGTCGGCCCGGTCCAGCAGCACGCCGGGGGCGCCCTTGACGAAGATCCGGTAGCCGGCCGTCGCCGTGTCCCCGGAGGCCGGCGCGTGGAAGGTGGCGTGGAACTTGTACTCGGAGTCGAAGGGCACCTCGGCCACGCGCGGGTGCTCCCGGCGGGCACCCTCGACGTCCACGCCTCCCTTGCCGGCCAGCACCACCAGTGCGCCCTCCGTGGGATCGCCCATGGTCTGCCCGTCGCGCACGGTGGCGTTGCTGCACAGCGCCATCGCGAGGTAGATCTCGGCGGACGGCCGGGCCGGGGTGTCGCCGGGACCGAGGATGCGCCCCTCCGTGGAGTACCCCTCACCGGTGACCCGATACGCGGAGCCGTCCAGGAGCAGCCTCCGCACCGTCATCTCGTTGAGGGTCAGGGTGCCGGTCTTGTCCGTGGCGATGTGCGTGGTGGAGCCCAGGGTCTCCACCGCCGACAGCTGCTTGACGATCACCCCGCGCCGGGCCAGGCGGTGGGCGCCCATCGCCAGTGTGAAGGCGACGACCGCGGGCAGTCCTTCCGGCATGGTGGCGACCGCCAGGGACACGGCCGTCAGCATGAGCTCGGTCCAGGGCTGCCCGCGCACCAGGCCCAGGACCACGACGAGGCCCACGACCACGAAGGCGATGAGCGTCAGCAGACGGGCCAGGCGGTCGATCCGGCGCTGCAGCGGCGTCCGGGCCTCGCCGGCGGACCCCAGCATCCCGGCGATCGACCCCATCTGCGTGGCCGCCCCGGTGCCGGTGACCACCGCGACGCCGCGGCCGCGGGTGACCTCGGTGCCCATGAAGACCATGTCGGACCGGTCCCCGAGGGGCACGTCCGGAGCGGGGACCGCGGCGGGGCTCTTGTCGACCGGTTGCGACTCCCCGGTGAGAGCCGACTCGGCCACCTGCAGCTGCGCCGCCTCCAGCACCCGGGCGTCGGCGGGCACCAGGTTCCCGGCCTCCAGCAGCACGATGTCCCCGGGCACCAGGTCGGCCTGGTCCACCTCCACGTCGTGCCCGTCCCGGCGCACCCGGGCGGTGACCACGGACATCGAGCGCAGCGCCGCCAGGGAGGACTCGGCCCGCGCCTGCTGGACGTAGTTGAGCACCGTGTTGAAACCCACCACCAGCAGGATCACCACCGGCGTCTTCCACTCCCGGGACACGAGCGCGGAGACGACCGCCGCGACCAGCAGCACGATCGTCATCCGGTCCGAGAGCAGGCGCAGGACCTTGCGCCACACCGGCACCCCGGCCGCCTCGGCCAGCACGTTCGGGCCGTGGCGCCGGGCTCGCTCGGCGACCTGCTCGCTCGCCAGCCCCTGCACCGGGTCCACCCCGAGGACCCCGGTGACGTCTGCGGCGGGACGGGTGTGCCACGGGATGCTCACAGAGGCCTCGCTTGCTCGACGGTGCCCCCAGACTAGCGCCGTCCATCGCGGCCGGTCAGGCCGTGACAGCTCGCCGCCGACACCTGCTGCGAACGATGCCCCGGCCCCGCCTGGTCGGAGAGCGGCCGGCACAGGGGTGCCGTCGAACCCGGGGCGCAGCGGCTCCCGGGGCACCGGAGGTGACGGGCCGCGAGCTCCGCCACCGTGGCCGCGAGCGGGGCCCGCCGAGGCGGTGTGTCAGACGGCTCCGCTGCGGCGGCGGGCGACGACGGCGGAACCGACCACCGCCAGCACACCGGCCCCGGCCACGGCGTAGCCGGGGGCACTGGAGGGGGCGGCAGGAGCGGTCTCCGCGACGGAGCCGGTGACCGGCCCGGCGGCGGGACCGCTCCCCTCGGCGGCCGCCGGGGAGGCCGCCACGCCGAGAAGGCTCAGGGCGAGCGCGGGGGCGGCGAGACGGGCGAGCACGGTCATGGGAGTCCTCCGAGGGGGTGACGGGTACCACATGCCGTTCCTGACCGTACAGGAGGCCGGCCCCGCCTTCCACCGTCCTCCGCCCCCGCGCCCCCGGGTCGTGCCCCGAGCGATCCACCGCTCGGGACACCGCCGGCACGTGTCGCCCGGACGTGGGAAGCTGGAGGTCACCCCACCCAGCGCGGCCCGACCCGGCCGCCAGCACAGGAGGACGCGGCCATGACCCCACCGAGGCGCCCCGCACCCACCGCCGGACCCACCTGGCGCGACGTCGAGCCCACCCCGCTCATCCTGCTCACCGGTCCCGAGGACTACCTCGCCGCCCGCGCCCGGGACCGCGTCCGCACCGTCCTCAAGGATCGGCGCGGCCCCGTGGAGCTCTCCACCGTCGACGCCGCCGCCTACGCCCCCGGACAGCTCGCCGCGCTCGCCAGCCCCTCCCTGTTCGACGACGCGAAGCTCATCCACGTCACCAATCTCGCCGCCATGAACGACGACTGCCTCGCCGACGGCCTCGCCTACGTCCAGGCCCCCGACCCGGACGTCGTCGTGCTCTGGGAGCACAGCGGCGGCAACCGCGGCAAGAAGCTCCTCGACGCCCTCAAGGCCGCCGGCGCCACCGTCGTCGAGTGCAAGCCCCTCAAGAACGACCGCGACAAGACCGACTTCATCGTCACCGAGTTCCGCACCCACCGGCGCCGCATCGACCCCGACGCCGCCCGCGCCCTCGCCGCCGCCGTGGGCAGCAGCACGGCCGAGCTGGCCGCCGCGTGCGCCCAGCTGCTGTCCGACGGGCCCGAGAGCATCAGCTTCGACGACGTGGAGAAGTACTACGGCGGGCGCGTGGAGGCCACCGCGTTCAAGGTCGCGGACGCCGCGCTGGCCGGACGCGCCGAGAGCGCCCTCAAACTGTGGCGCCAGGCCCTCGACACCGGGGTGGACCCCGTCCCGATGGTCGGGGCGCTGGCCGCGAAGCTGCGCACGATCGCCCAGGTGCACGGGACCCGCGGCGGCGCGGGTCAGCTCGCCCAGCGCATCGGGGCGGCCCCGTGGATGGTGGAGCGGGCGCAGGAGGAGTCCCGGCGCTTCTCCGAGGAGGACCTCGTGCGGGCGCTGCGGGCGCTGGCCGAGGCCGACGCCCAGGTCAAGGGCGAGGGCCGGGACCCCGCCTACGCCGTGGAGCGGGCGATCACGACCATCGCCCTGTCCGGCCGCCGCTGAGCCGGGCCCCTGGGGCGCGGACGAGGACCTGGGGGCGGACGAGAGCATGGGCACGGAGGAGGCCCCGTCCCGGAACGGGACGGGGCCTCGGG
>NZ_JBHVDI010000017.1:0-37522 GCF_042802875.1 Kocuria sp. NPDC057446
GGCCGCCGCCGGCGGCCGGGGCCTCACCTCTTCGATCCGACAGGAGCGACCGGCATGAACACCACCCCCTCCCAGGACCCGACGGCGCGGCGGCCCCGCGTGGGCTACGCGGCCGGGGCGTTCGACCTGTTCCACGTGGGGCACCTGAACATCCTGCGCCAGGCCAGGCAGCACTGCGACCACCTGATCGCCGGGGTGGTCTCGGACGACCTGATCGAGATCACCAAGGGCCACCGGCCCGTGGTCTCCCTGCGGGAGCGGATGGAGATCGTCGAGCACATCCGCTACGTGGACCAGGTCCACGCCGAGGTGCTGCTGGACAAGCTGGACACGTGGCAGCAGCTCCGCTTCGACGTGTTCTTCAAGGGGGACGACTGGCGCGGCACCCCGAAGGGCGAGCGGCTCGAGCGGGAGTTCGCGGCGGTGGGCGTGGAGGTCGTGTACTTCCCGTACACGGTCCACACGTCCTCCACGAAGCTGCGCGCGGCCCTCGAGGTGCTCTCGATGCCGGTGGGCTGAGGCTCAGCGCGGCGGTTCCGTGGGGCCCTGCCGCCCGGAGCCGCCGCCGGACCACGGCGGCCGCGGCTGCTGCGACGGCCCCGGCGGGATGCGCCCCGCGTCGGCCTGCCCGGCGCCGGCGGGCTGGGCGTCCGTCGGCCACGGTCCGGTGTCCGCCCCGTGTTCCCGGCCCGCCTCCCGGTCCCGCTCCGCGCGCCGGCGCGCCCGGGAGCGGCGGGCGGCGTCCCAGGCCCACACCACGAGCGCGCCCACGCCGAGCAGCGCCACGAGCAGGGCGACGACGGGACCCAGGAAGGGCACGGCCCGCAGCAGCACGTAGAGCAGCAGGCCGAGGGCCAGGGCGAGCACGCGCCGGCCGAAGCGCGCCGGCGCCCGGTCCCGCAGGACCAGCCCGCCGGCGGTGAGGCCCACCACGACCGGGGCCAGCAGGGCCACGGCGAGCACCAGCCCCAGGACCAGCACGAGGTCGATGACCACGGCCGTGGTCACGACCGCGGCGGCCAGCCCGGCGAGGGTCAGCCAGCCCAGGGCGGCGGCCAGCAGGACCGAGACGACGAGCACGGCGAGCACGGCGACGGCGGTGCCCGCGATCGCCAGGGCTCCCCAGCCGAGGCTGATCCAGGGCCGGGCGCGGAGCGTGGCCGCCGCCCCGGTCACGGCCCGGGGCAGCAGCCACAGCGCGAGCAGCCCGACCAGGAACAGCGTCACGAACCGGCGCAGACCGGCGATCAGCAGCGCGAGCGGACCGGTGGGTCCGACGGGCTGCTCCTCGACGGCCACCTGCTCGTACGTGACCTCCCCGGCGATCTCGGCGCCCGGGGCGACGGCGGCCTCTGTCCCGGACCGGTAGGACAGGTTCCCGTCGAGGCGGGCCGCGTCGGTCAGCGTCAGCCCGGGGTCCACGCGAGGGACGGCCACGCCGGTGGTCGGTGCCCAGGCGGCACCGGTGGCGTCGGCGGAGCCCACGTCCGCCTGCACGTCCCCGCCGATCGTGCCGGCCAGGGCGAGCGCGGCGGCACCGGCGGTCAGGTCGCCCTCGACCGACCCGGCCAGCAGGGCCTGGTAGGCGCCGAGCAGGACGTCCCCGCCGATCTCGGCGCCGGGGCGGGTCTCCACGCTGTATCCGGCCGTGACCAGGTCGTCGGCCACCCGGGCCTGCTCGCCGAGCAGGAGCGTCTGGCCGGCCAGGCGGGCGTCGTCGCCCACGGTGCCCTCGATCACCACGGTCCGGGCCGCCGCCATGAGGTCCCCCTCGACGGTGCCGTTGATCGTCACCGTCCCGGCGGCCACCAGGAGGTCGCCGCGCACGGTGCCGTCGACCACCACGGTCCCGCCGGTCACGTACAGGTCGTCGTCCACGACCTCGTCCGCCGCCACCAGCACGTCGTCCTCGCCGCCGCGCAGCTCCAGCGCCCCGGCGGCGGGCGCGGTGAGCAGGGCGGTACCGAGGGCGAGGACCAGCAGGGTGAGCATCGTCAGCAGGGCGAGCGGTCGGAGCAGGAACGGGGCGGACGAGGTGCGCGGCACCGGTGGGGTCTCCATGCTCCCGAGTCCACGCTCGGCTCCGGACGGAGTCAAGGAACGGGCCAGTGTGACGGCGCCCCGCCCTGTACCCGCGCGTAGGTGAAGAGGTGGTCACGGTTGCGGATCGTTGCTGGTGGGGGTGGAAGCACGGTCCTAGCCTGGGGCTGTCGCGCGGCCGTCGCGCGGGAGGATCCGACCGGGGGTGGGTCATGACAGGACAGAGACTCGGAGCAGGGCTGTTCACGGCCGTCGTGGTGCTGGCGGGGTCGGTGCCGTCGGCGTTCGCGCACGGGGACGACGGGTCGTCCGGACCACGGGTGGTCGCGGACGGCCTGGACAATCCGCGGCAGCTCAACCGGGACCAGCACGGGAACCTGGTCGTGGCCGAGGCCGGCCGCGGCGGAACGGACTGCGGGGAGATGGGGTGCGCCGGACCGACCGGGGCCGTCAGCCTGATCGAGAACCCGGGATTCGGCACGCCCACGGTCTCGACCGTGGCCGAGGGCTTCCTGAGCATGGCCGGCCCTGACGGCTCCTTCGCAGTCGGCGCCAACGGCGCGGACGCCACGGACGTGGCCGGCCAGTACATCGTGGCCGGTTACGATCCTGCGGGGCCGCCCATGCAGAACGGATCGATGCTCGTGGCGGGCACCGAGGAGGACGGTGAGTCCTACCTGATTCCATACGCCGACCTGCAGGCCGCCGAGGAGGAATTGAACCCCGACGGAGCGCAGATCGAGTCCAACCCGTATGCGGTGCTCTACGTGGACGAGGACGACGAAGTTTCGCCGGACGGCTACGCGCTCGTGGCCGACGCCGCCGCGAACACCGTGTGGAAGGTCGAGCCGGACTTCTCCACCGCCACGGAGGACGCCCTGCCGGAGTACGAGATCACGGTGTTCGCCACCTGGCCGACCCCCGCGCTGCCGGACGGCACGGATGACCCGGCCGGTCCGGCCGAGTTCGTGCCGACGTCCCTGACCGCGGACAAGTACGGCAACGTCTACGTGGGCGGTCTGGGCTCCGAGCGCCCGGGGGAGGCCTCGGTCGTGCAGTTCTCCGCGGACGGCACCGAACTGGGCCGCTGGGACGGCTTCACCGCGGTCACCGGCGTGGCCGTGGACGGCAAGCACCTGTACGTCTCGCAGCTGTTCGGGCCGACCCCGCCGTTGCCTCCGGGGGAGACCCCGGCGGAGGAGGCGCCCCCCACCCCGGGGAAGGTGCCCGGCCAGGTGGTGGTGCTGCACCGGCACCAGGAGGACGCTACCCGGTACGCGATCGACGTCCCGCTGCCGGCCGGTCTAGCAACCGGCAGGCACGGCCAGGTCTACGCCTCGGTGAACAGCGTGGCGCCGGCCGAGGGCATCGCGGAGGGGCCGCAGAACCCCTATGGCGCTATCGGCGGCGGCGCGGTCTGGGAACTGGACTTCTCGGATGCCTACCGACTGCAGGCCGCGGAGGCCACCGAGGAGTAGGACGGGACGGATCGACGGCGGTGGCGGGGCGCTATCCCGCCACCGCCGTCCGTCTGGGCCCACCGATTCGCCGCGCACCCACGGCCCGGGGTAACCGTCGCGTCAAGCCCGCTCGCCGAGCGATGCCTCACGAACCCATGTTTGCAGGGATGCTCCTCCGCCGGCGTTGCCAGAATGGGGAGGACCAGCGTCTTTCGGTGGCATAGATCTCTGCGCGCTCGAGCAGGTACTTGGTGCATGCGGTGTCCTGAGTGTGCTCGTACGCCTCGAGTGGGGCCGTGCCCGCTCCGTCCAGGCAGGCCTCGACCGCGGTGGCGCCGGCGGCTGCGCTCCGGAGAGCGCGGACGATCCCGCTTCCGGAGGCAGGATCGACAGCGAGAGCGGCGTCGCCGAGCGCAAGCCACGGGAGTGCGTCACGGCGGTGTAGCCGCTGGCTCGTCGCTGCGTGCACCGTCGGTCCGCTGCGGAGGGGGAGCCCACGCAGCCGGCGGCTGGTCAGCGGGGCGGTGTTAAGACGCTCACGCCACACGACCCGGGAGGCGAGGTTGCCGTCGCGACACAGGTCGGCGTCGGTCATGAGCATGGCGACGAGACGGCCGGACGGCAACGGAGCGGAGTACCACCAGCCGTCGGGAACCGTCTCGATCAGAAGGTGGCCCGCCTCGGCCGTGCGGTCGGCCGTGACCGTGATGGCGACGAGCCGGTCCAGCGGAATCCGCTCGGCACCCAGCATCCTGCCGATCCGGGCGCTGCGGCCGGTTCCGTCCACGACGACCCACGACTCGAAGAATCCACCACTGGAGAGCTCGAGCGTCCACCGATCGCCGTGCCACAGGCAGGAGCGGACAGTTGTCCCGGTCAGGAGTGCAGCCCCTTCACGCGCGGCGCTGTCCGCGAGCCAGGCGTCGAAGGACAGCCGGTCCACGTGCCAGGCGCAGCCGTACGGACTCAGGACGTGGGAGTGGGTGGCCGGCTCCGCGCTGCCCCAGGCGCTCTCCGTGCCCCAGGAGGGCAGCGGCGCGAGGGCGAGGAAGTCCTCCCAGAGGCCTGCGGCGCGAAGGTCCTGCTGGATGGACGGGGCCACTGTCTCACCGATCCGCGGCCGCCGGAATCTGCTGTGCTCGAGCAGCACCACGCGGCGGCCGGCCCGGGCGCAGAGCAGGGCGAGCAGGGACCCGGCCGGCCCTGCGCCCACCACGACGATGTCGCGCGGTGCGCTCGTCACCGGTCCCCCACCTCCCCGTCGGCCGAGCGCCGTTCCTCGGCATGACTCGGTACGGCTCCGATGTCGACACTTCCCTCTGTGAGACGCTCGACGAGCCGGGGATCGGCACGAAGCAGCCCGGACAGCAGGCTGCCCAGACTTCGATCCTGCACGCGCAAGAGCTCACCGAGGTCGCGGCTGAGGTCACGTGTATCGGAGCCGCCCCTCCAGACGCCGGCGGTGAGAGTGCGCTCCCGCTCCCACGGAAGCCCACGCCGGGTGTGACCTCTTGCCCGGATCCGCAGGCGATAGAGCCCCGGCACGGATGCGGTGAACCGGCCCTCGAATCGCTGTTCGTCCGCCGCCCTGAGATCGAGGTGGGTGGGGGGCCCGTCAGGTGGCGTGATCTCCACCCACACCGTTGTGTCGCCCGCGACGGGCAGCGCGGATTGCGCCACGGTCGCGCTCACGGTGAGCACATCCCCAGGTCGGTGACCGGTCTGCTCGACATGGGCGCGGAGGGTGAGGTCGGAATGGGCGTGGACGACGAGGCTGTACGGGAGACCGCGCCGGTCCGTCGACGCCGGGGAGACCGCGGCGGTCTCCCCACGGCGGGCGGCGGCGGACGCCGCTCCGGCTGCCTCGGCAGCGACGAGATAGGCGCGTTCGTGCTCGTGAAGGCTCCGCCGGTGCTGCTGAATGCCACCCTGTGGGGGGCGACCGCGGAGGATGCCGGGGTCGGTGCCTCTCCCGGAGCCCGAGCGCTCCAATCGCGGCCGGCCGAGGGCGAGGAGCGCGTGCCAGGTGCCCTCCTGGTCGAATCGGCCGGGAAGGAGTTGCGCCGGGAGGGAGAAGCGGTAGAAGGCGAGCCCATCGCCGGTGTGGAAGGCCATTGTCGGTTCGGACTGCGCGCGCCAGGGCTCGACCAGGAAGCCGTTCGGGGTCTGGAGGCGGAAGTCCACGGAGTTCGGGTGTTCGGTGAGCAGGACGATCTCCAGACCGGAGTCGGCGTCACTGACCGTGAACGGGATGCGGTGCACTTCGTCGCCTCGCAGCTCGCCCTCGGGATCGAGAACGATCTCGGTGTTCGAGATCCCCGAGAGGATGTGGAGGAAGTACTTCTGCAACAGAAAGCGTTGGTCGGCCGTGATGGTGCCGGTGACCAGCAGATAGCCGCCGGTGTTCCCGGACAGGGCCTGCAGTGCCGGTGCGCTGGTGTTCTGCGGCGTGCCGAGGCCCACAGCGTAGGTGGTCGCGTCGATCTGGTCCGCGACGTCGGAGATCCAGCGCGGGCTGTTCTCGACGCCGTCGGTGAGCACCACGAGTGCCGTGGCGTCGTAGGCGCCTCGTGCAGACCGGAGCTGGCCGTGTCCCTCCCAGATGCCGTCGCCGATGGAGGTTGCTCCCCCGGGATCCAGGCCGGGGCCGTTGACGACGTCGTGCGTGGCAGCGCGGTTGAAGTCCGTCAGGCCGCCCCCTCCGAGTTCGAGCACCGGCTGGAGCACCTGGGCGTCCTCGTTGTAGCGGACGACGGAGATGCCGTCGCCGGCCAGTGCGAGGTCGACGAAGACATTCGCGGCCTGCTGCAGTGCCACGTGCTTGGTCTGCCCGTCGCCACGGTCCTCGGCCATGCTGCCCGACCGGTCGAGGACGAGCGCGGATGCGGTGGTGCGCCGCGGAACAGTGTTGCCGTCGACAGTCACGTCCCAGGTCTGCGTCGAGTCGGCCACGTTCCGGACCGTGAGCAGCTGGGTGGGCATGGCCGATCCTGCGGCACCGGTGCGGTAGACCAACCACAGACGGGCCGTGCCTACCGACGAAGCGTTGGTGGGTCCGACGGTCACGGCGCTCGTGACGGCGACGAGCTGGGGATGGGTCGGCCCGGCGCCGGGAGCGTATTCGAGGGTGACCGGTGCGCCGGGGGAGATCACCTCGAAAGTGATGGCGAGCGGCATCTCTCGCACCATCGCCATGGGTCCCTGGGGAACATCGATGAAGTTCAACCGCGGACTCAGCAAAGTGACGGACGGCTGGTCGCAACGCTCCACCTCGACCTTCTGATCGCCCTGCTCGACGACGAAGCCGAGGCTGTGCCACCGCTGGACCATGTCCATCGCGCTCGGGGCGCCGCGCTCCCAGCGCACCGAGGACGACGCTCCCGGAGCGAAGACGTCATTGGGGCGAGGCACCGGCCACCACAGGTCGTTGCAGGCCTTGAAGTCGGCCTGCCAGGGCAGGGCCAGGGCAGCAGTGATGTCGCCGGCGGTCGAGTGGGCGTGGTCCAGTCTGAAGGCCTCCGTGTAGGGCTTCTCGAGAATGGGGCGGGAGCCCTCCTCGAGCCCGCCGGCCTCGATGCCGGGGAAGAAGGCGGCGCCGACCGCGGCCTCGAGCGCCGAGCGGTCCAGCCCCTCCGGGGTCACGTCCGGCGGGGGATCGGGGGCACCCTGCCAGTCGTCGGTGTAGTTGCCGGCCTGCCAGCGCTGGAGATGACCGTACTGGGTCTCTGTGAGGACGGCGTCAGCGCCCCAGAGCCGGGGCATGTCCGCCTGACCGCCCCCCGGCGGAGTGACCCTGCTCACGATGGCCGTGACGGCAGCGGGAGACGTCACGGGATCGGTCCACTGATGCGCCCCGCGGATGGCCTCCACCCACCTCATGTCCCGAGCCCGTTGAAGAACGGGGTGGATGTCCTCCGTGTATGACGTGGTGGTGGGCGCGGGATGCAGGCCGCGGGAGATCATCTCCTGGAGCACGCGGTCGTACAGCGTCGTGGGGCTGTCCTGCTGTGGGGCGAATTTGGGCGGACCGACGATCACCCAAGCCGGCGCGACGGTCGGCGCGTCACCCGTGTCGCGCAACGTGATGGTGGCCGTGACGGGTCCGTCAGCGACGTCGTCGTACCAGCCGGGGTTGGCCCAGAAGTCGCCGATGAAGTTGCCCGCGGGCGACCTCGAGGTCCCGGCGCCTCCGAGAACGAGCAGCCGCCCGTTGTCGTCGGTGCGCATCTCGCCGAGGGGTACCTTGACCTCGGCTTGGCCTGCGAAGCGGATGCTTCCGGTGTCGAAGAGGTGGCGCTGGTCCGGGCCGGTCGCTGTGCGGGGGCCTGGATCGATGGTGATGTCGGCGGCGGGCTCGTTGTTGCCCCGGCCCGGGAAAGATGCTTTCTTATTGGCGAGATGCACGGTCCAGGTGATCTGGGCCTGGAGGTCCGAGACCTCCTGCGCCGTGCCGTCGTCGTGGTGGGCGAAGACGCGGAAACGTGCCGCCTGTCTTTTCACGCGGCATTGGGCATCCTTGAAGCCGCCCGGGGGATTCGGGCGCTCGCCCGGTCGCTCGGGGCCGATGTAGAACTCGTCGGGACTGTTGCCGACCCGAGCGATCCCGATGGCGGGGTGGATCTTGTACGTGATGGCCATGGCACGGTCTCCTCAGTGGCGGACAGGTCGACCAGGCACCGGGTGAATGCGGTGGCCGACAAGTGGTCCTAGGCGAGCTGACAGCAACACACCACCGGTCACGACCCCGAACAGGCGAACTGGTCTCGATGCGACCCATGCTCGGCCGAACGGCGTGACTGCGGTGTTACTGCCCGTCTGACGACCGGGCGACGCCCATCGCCGGGGTTCACGGCTGACGGCGGCCTTCCGCGGCGCGGCCAACGGAAGGGCAGTGCACCGGGATTCAGCGGGTTCAGCCTGCAGGGCCGCTGTCAGGAGGAGTTCGAGAGGAACCGCTCGGCGATCTCCAGCCGCCGGCGGGCCCGGTCCGGCGGGCCGCCCGAGCGGCGGGCGCCGGCCACCAGGGACAGGGCGACCCCTGCGCAGCGCACCCGCAGCGCGGCCGGGTCCACAGCCGCGTCGAAGCCGGCGAGCAGGCGCTGCGCGGCGGCCGGCGCGTGCCCGTAGCGGTCGTGGACCGTGGGCAGCACCGCGAGGTGGGCCACGAGGCAGGCGAGGTCGTCCACCCGGTGGCCGGGGCCCACGGCGTCGACGTCGAGCAGCCCCGTCACCGGTCCGAACGCCCCGGAGTCCCCCGGGCCCACGAGCAGGTTCGACTCGTACAGGTCCCCGTGCACGGGCACCACGGGACCGGGGTCCGTAGCCCGGCGGGCGGCGTCGACCGCCGCGGCCAGCCGCTCGATCCGGGCCCGCTCCTCCGGCAGGGCCACCGCGGCCGCGTGCCCGTAGTCGAGGACCCGGTCCGTCCAGGAGGCGCGCGCCGGGAGCCCGAGCGCGGCGGCGGGCAGGGCGTCGAGCAGCGTGAGCACGTGCTCGGGGCGCAGCGCGGCGGCGCCGTCCTCCCGCACGGATGCGGCCAGCGGGGCGCCCGGCAGCTGCCGGAGCACCACGACGTCCCGCACGGGGTCCTCCACGGGGGCCGGCACGGGCAGCCCGGCCCCGAGCAGCATCCGGTGCCGGGCGTGCAGGGCCGCAGCCCGGTCCTGCCGCAGCACCTTGAGATAGCGCACCTCGGACTCGTGGACCGCTCGCAGCACGGCACGGCGGGTCGGCCGGTAGGAGACCTCGGTGAGCTCGGCGGGCACGGTGGAGGCGAAGACGTCCCGCCCCACGGCGCCGGGGGAGGAGGCCCAGGCCAGCCCGGGCAGCCAGGGGTCGTGCGGGTGCGGCCACGCCACGAGGTCCACGCCCTCGTGCCGGATCCGGGTCACGCCGTCGGTGGAGCGCCCGGGCGGGTCGGCGGTGCTCACGCACACCACCTCGGCGGCCCGCCGTGCGCCGGTCAGGGCCACGACGTCGTAGACCGCGCTGACCCCGGCGCCCGGCCGGTGGTGGACGCGCCGCAGCGTCCACCGCTGCACGGCGGAACCGGCGGGGGCGAGCGCGGCCGCCAGGACCGGGCCCGTCCGGCTGCCCGAGAGCAGGGCCACGGCCTCCTGCTCCGGGCCCGCCACGGGGGCTAGACCAGGTCCTCGGACAGCTCGAGCCAGCGCAGCTCGAGCTCCTCGATCTCGTCCTGGACCGCGCTCAGCCGTGCGGTGATCCCGCCGAGGCCGGTGTAGTCGGACTGGTCGTGCTCGGCCATCTCCGCGTGCAGCGCGTCGACCTGGGCGGAGAGCTTCTCGAGCTTCCGCTCGATCGCGCCCACCTCCTTCTGCGCGGCGCGGGCCTGGGCGCCGGAGAGCCGGGGCGCGCCCTCCGCCGTCGTCGTCCCGTTCGAGGACGCCCCCGCGGCCGCCAGCGGGTTCGAGGCGTTCGCGGAGCCGGCGGCCGTGCCGGTGCGGGACTGGGAGGCGAGCTCCAGGTACTGCTCCACCCCGCGGGGCAGGTGCCGGAAGCGGCCGTCGATCACGGCGTACTGCTGGTCGGTGACCCGCTCCAGGAGGTAGCGGTCGTGCGAGACCACCAGCAGGGTGCCCGGCCAGGTGTCGAGCAGGTCCTCCATGGCCGCGAGCATGTCGGTGTCGAGGTCGTTGGAGGGCTCGTCGAGGATCAGCACGTTCGGCTCGTCGAGCAGGATCATCAGCAGCTGCAGGCGCCGCTTCTGCCCGCCGGAGAGGTCCTTCACGGGCGTGGCGAGCTGCTCGTGGGTGAAGCCCAGGCGCTCCAGCAGCTGGCCCGGCGTCATCTCCTTGCCGTCGGCCACGTAGGTGGTGCGCTTGGAGGCCACCACGTCCGAGACCCGGTCCTCGGCCACGTCCTCCAGCTCGGACAGCTGCTGGGTGAGGGTCGCGATCTTCACGGTCTTCCCGCGCTTGACCCGCCCGCTGGTGGGCTGCACCTCGCCGGTGACCAGGCCCAGCAGCGTGGACTTGCCCGCGCCGTTGACGCCCAGGATGCCGGTGCGCTCGCCGGGGGCGATCAGCCAGGTCACGTCCCGGAGCACCTCCCGCGGCCCGTCGTCCTCGGTGGGGTAGGAGACGGAGACCTTCTCGAGGTCCACCACGTCCTTGCCCAGCCGGGAGACCGCCAGCTGGGACAGGGCCACGGTGTCGCGCGGCGGCGGGACGTCGTTGATCAGCTGGTTCGCGGCCTCGATCCGGAACTTCGGCTTGGCCGTGCGGGCGGGCGCGCCGCGGCGCAGCCACGCCAGCTCCTTCTTCATGAGGTTCTGCCGCTTGGACTCCACGGTGGCGGCCTGCCGGTCCCGCTCCACGCGCTGCAGGACGTACGCCGCGTAGCCGCCCTCGAAGGGCTCCACCATCCGGTCGTGCACCTCCCACGTGTCGGTGCACACGGCGTCCAGGAACCACCGGTCGTGGGTGACCACGGCCAGCCCGCCCTGGTTCTTCGGCCAGCGGTTGTTCAGGTGGCGGGCCAGCCACGTGATGCCGTCCACGTCCAGGTGGTTGGTGGGCTCGTCGAGGAAGATGACGTCCCAGTCCCCGGCGAGCAGCGCGGCGAGCGCCACGCGGCGCTTCTGCCCGCCGGAGAGCTCGCCGAGCCTCGCGTCCCAGTCGAGGTCCTTGACCAGCCCCGCGATGACGTCGCGCACCTTCGCGTCCCCGGCCCACTCGTGCTCCTCGCGGTCGCCGACGACGGCGTGCCCCACGGTCAGCTCCGGGTCCAGCACGTCGGCCTGGTCCAGCATGCCCACGTGCACACCGGAGCGGACGGTCACGCGGCCCCCGTCCGGCCGGAGCCGTCCGGCGAGCAGCTTCATGAGCGTGGACTTGCCGTCGCCGTTGCGGCCCACGATGCCGATCCGGTCGCCCTCGTCGATGCCGAGACTGACGGCGTCGAAGACCGTCTTGGTGGGGAATTCCAGGTGCAGGTTCTCGCCGCCGAGTAGATGTGCCACCCGTCAAGGGTACTCGCGCCCCGCGCCCCGCCGAGTCCCCACAGATTGACCCGCTGCCCCGCCGAGTCCCCACAGATTGACCCGCTGCCCCGCCGAGTCCCCACCACTCGGCCCCCTGCCCCGCCGAGTCCCCACCCGCACGCGCCCGCGATCGTCGAGCCCCCAGGGTGGTCGCATTTCCCCAGGCGGAATCATGGGGAAACACGAGCTGGTTGGGGACTCGGCGGCACTGGGGCGGCACGGGGGCGGCACGGGGGTGCGCAGGGGAACGACGGATGTGCGGACAGAAACTTCTCAGCGGCGGCTCATGCTCGGATGAGAGCATGGAGGGCATGGAGCACACATCGACGGAGCGATCCTCCTCGACCCCGAGCACACGTCCCCTGGGCACCAGGCTGGACGGCATCACGGACCTGGAGCAGGCCGTCCGGGCCGTGACGGAGCACCCCGGACCCGTGGAGATCCCGGCGGGGCCCGGCCAGCTGGTCGGGCGCCACCTCGGGTCGGTGCCGCAGCGGCAGGTGGGGGAGGCCCTGCGCGGAGCGGGCGCCGACCCCCTGATGCTGCGGGCGGACATCTCGATCGACCAGGACATCCCGGACGAGGGCGTCATCGCGGTGCTCGACGACCACCTCTCCCTGGCCGCGGGCGTGGGTGCCGAGTACCTCGTGGTGCCCCGGGCCGGCATGGGCGGGCGGGGTCGCAGCGAGGACCGGATCTTCTCCATGCTCGCCGCACTCGCCGAGGCCGCCTCGGCCCACCAGGTGCACCTGCTGCTCGAGACGGAGAGCGCCACCGCGGACGAGGTGGAGCTGATCCAGTACCTGGAGCGCGCCCGCGAGGCGGGGACCCTGGACGTGGACCCGCACTACGGTGCGTCCGTGGCCTGGAACGTCGCGGCGTCCTCGGCGGCGGGGGAGGGCCCGGCCGCCGCGTTCGAGCGGATGCGGCCCCTCCTGGACCGCGCGCCGCTGATCGTCTCGGGGGTGGACGAGGACACGGTCGAGGACCTGTTCGCCGCCGTCCCGGAGCTGCGGGAGGCCGCCGCCGCGGCCCGGATCATCGTGATCCTGGGCCGCCCGGGAGCGGCCGGGGCCTGATGCCCGAGTGGTAGGGTGACTGCCTGTGCACTGCGTGCACCACTGCCGTTCCACGGCGGTGCTCCGCCTTGGTGTAATCGGCAGCACCCCGGCCTTTGGAGCCGTGGAGTCTAGGTTCGAGTCCTAGAGGCGGAACGCCCGCATCCCGCCCGACAGCCCGGGAGCTCGGAAGTCCCCGAGCCGACGGGCGCAACACCCAGTGAGACGGAACCGAGCCGGAGCCACGAGCCCACCGGCGCCTCTCCCACGATCGACGACCGAGGAGCTGCATCCCGCCGTGAGCACCCCCCAGAGCACTGTGAACCGTCCGGGGGCGGCCGTCGGGCCCGCCGCCGTCATCGTCCTGGCCGCCGGCAAGGGCACGCGCATGAAGTCCAAGACCCCCAAGATCCTGCACCGGATCGGGGGTCGTTCCATGGTGGGGCACTGCCTGGTGGCCGCCCGGAGCCTGCACCCGCAGCGGCTGGCCGCGGTGGTGCGCTTCGAGCGGGAGCTCGTGGCCCCGCACGTCCTCGAGCAGGACCCCGAGGCGCTGATCGTGGACCAGGACGAGGTCCCCGGCACGGGCCGGGCGGTCCAGGTGGCCGTGGAGGCGCTCGACGCCCAGAAGCGGCTGACCGGCACCGTGGTCGTCACCTACGGCGACGTCCCGCTGCTGACCCCGGAGGTCCTGCAGCGGCTGGTCGCCCACCACGAGGAGCGCGGCAACGCGGTGACCGTGCTGACCGCCGACCACGAGCAGCCCGGCGGCTACGGCCGGATCCTTCGCGACGCCGACGGCTCCTTCCGCGAGATCAAGGAGGCCAAGGACGCCAGCGAGGCCGAGCTCGCGGTCGCCGAGATCAACTCCGGGATCTTCGCCTTCGACGCCGACGTGCTTCGCGACAGCCTCGCGAAGGTCACCTCGGACAACGCCCAGGGCGAGATGTACCTGACGGACGTCCCGCTGCTGGCCCGCGAGGCCGGCCACGCCGTGGACGCGCTGAAGATCGAGGACCGCTGGGAGGTCGAGGGCGCCAACGACCGCGTGCAGCTCGCCCAGCTCGGCGCCCACCTCAACCGCCGGGTCCTCGAGGCGCACATGCGCAACGGCGTGACGATCGTGGACCCCGCCAGCACCTGGATCGACGTGCAGGTGCGCATCGCCGCGGACGCCACGATCCTGCCGGGCACCCAGCTGCACGGGGGCACCCGGGTGGGCGAGGACGCCGTCGTCGGCCCGGACACCACCCTCACGGACGTGGAGGTCGGCCCCGGCGCCCACGTGGTGCGCACGCACGGCTCCGGCTCCGTGATCGGACCGCGCGCCAGCGTGGGCCCGTTCGCCTACCTGCGCCCGGGCACGGTGCTCGCCGACGAGGGCAAGATCGGCACGTTCGTGGAGACCAAGAACTCCCGGATCGGCACCGGCTCGAAGGTCCCGCACCTGTCCTACGTGGGGGACGCCACGATCGGCGAGCACTCCAACATCGGGGCGGCCTCCGTCTTCGTCAACTACGACGGCGTGCGCAAGCACCGCACCGTGATCGGCGACCACGTCCGGATGGGCTCGGACAACATGTACGTGGCGCCCGTGCAGGTCGGCGACGGCGCCTACTCCGGCGCGGGCACCACGATCCGCAAGGACGTGCCGCCCGGGGCGCTGGCCCTGACGGAGGGCGCGCAGCGGGTCGTCGAGAACTGGGTCGTGGAGCACCGGCCCGGCACCGCCGCGGCCGAGGCCGCCGCCCGCGCCCTGGGCAACGGGGCCGCCACGACCGCCTCCGGGACCACCGCGGGGACCACCGCGTCCGGGGCCACGCCCGGGACCACCGAGCACACCGGCGCAGCGGCCGGCGCGGACACCACGGCGCACGCCACGGCCGGGGACACCACCGAGGAAAGCGAGTAGCAATGACCACTGCCATCACGAACGAGGGCGCCAAGCAGCTGGTCCTGGTCTCCGGGCGGGCGCACCCCGAGCTGGCCGAGCGCATCGCGGCGGAGCTGGGCACGGAGCTGATCCCCACGGACGCCTACGACTTCGCCAACGGCGAGACCTACGTGCGCTTCGGGGAGTCGGTGCGCGGCACGGACGCCTTCCTCATCCAGTCGCACCCGGCCCCGATCAACCAGTGGATCATGGAGCAGCTGCTGATGATCGACTCCCTGAAGCGGGCGTCCGCGAAGTCGATCACCGTGGTGTCCCCGTTCTACCCCTACGCCCGGCAGGACAAGAAGCACCGGGGCCGCGAGCCCATCTCGGCCCGCCTCATCTCGGACCTCTACAAGACGGCCGGCGCGGACCGGCTGATGTCCGTGGACCTGCACACCGCGCAGATCCAGGGCTTCTTCGACGGCCCGGTGGACCACCTGATGGCCATTCCGCTGCTGGCGGAGCACGTGCGCTCCGTCGTCGACGTCGCGAACGTCACCGTGGTCTCCCCGGACACCGGGCGCGTGCGCGTGGCGGAGCAGTGGACGGAGCTGCTGGGCGGCTGCCCGCTCGCCTTCGTGCACAAGACCCGCGACATCACCCGCCCCAACCAGGCCACCTCCAAGGAGGTCGTGGGGCAGATCGAGGGCCGCACCTGCGTGCTGATCGACGACATGATCGACACCGGCGGGACCATCTCCGGCGCGGTGCAGGTGCTGCGCGAGCGGGGTGCCAAGGACGTCATCATCGCCGCGACCCACGCCGTGTTCTCGGACCCCGCCGTGGAGCGGCTGTCCACGTGCGGCGCCCTCGAGGTGGTCGTCACGGACACCCTGCCCGTGCCCCCGGAGCACCAGTTCGAGAACCTCACGGTCCTCTCGATCGCCCCGCTCATCGCGCGCGCCATCCAGGAGGTCTTCGAGGACGGCTCGGTGACCAGCCTGTTCGACGGCAGATCCTGACCTGGACCGAGACCTCCTCCGAGCACAGGATCCGGACCCGGACCGTGCCCCGGTCGACGACGACGCAGCCCCTCGCCGCGCGGTGAGGGGCTGCTCGGCGCGCGGCTCCCGGCGCCTGCGGTCCCTGGGGCTGCTCGGCGCCGCGGGCCTGGTCCTCACCGGCTGCGGGGACCAGCACGAGCCGTGGTCCGGCGGCTACGTCAACACCACGTCCTATCCGTACTTCGACTTCGGGACGGAGGCCGCAGGGCAGCCCCGCACGGTGCTGGGCTTCGTGGTGGCCGATCCGGAGGATCCGTGCACGCCCTCGTGGGGCGGCTACTACGGGCTCGACGAGGCAGAGGGCACCCTGCGGATGGAGGAGCAGATCGCGGCGCTGCGGGAGGCCGGCGGGGACGTGGTGGTCTCCTTCGGCGGCGCGGCCGGGGACGAGCTGGCCACCGCCTGCACCGACCCGGACCGGCTGCTCGCGGCGTACCGGACGGTGCTCGAGCGCTACGACGTGCGCACCGCGGACTTCGACATCGAACTGGACGACCTCGAGGACCCGGCGGCCAACCAGCGGCGGGCCGAGGTCCTGGTGCGCCTGCAGGAGGAGCGGGACGAGCCCCTGGAGATCTGGGCGACGCTGCCGGTGGCCCCGCGCGGCCTGGACCAGGACTCGGTGGACGTGGTGGCCCGGATGCTGGCGGCCGAGGTGGACCTCGCCGGGGTGAACGTCATGACCATGAACTACAGCGAGTCCAAGCCCGCGGAGCAGTCCATGGCCGCGGCCTCGGAGGAGGCGGCCCGCTCGGTGCACGGCCAGCTCACGGCGCTGTGGGGCGCGGCGGGCCAGGACCTCTCCGCGGAGGAGGCGTGGCACCGGATCGGCCTGACGCCCATGATCGGGGTCAACGACGTCCCGGGTGAGGTCCTGGACCTGGACGCGGCCGCCGAGCTCGCGGCCTTCGCCCGGGAGCAGGGCGTGGGACGGCTCTCCTACTGGTCCCTGAACCGGGACCGGCCGTGCACCGCGGAGGACGGGGACCCGGCCGAGGCCAACGACTTCTGCAGCGGGCTCGAGGAGGAGACCGGGGAGTTCACCCGGGTCCTCGTCGAGGACGTCGAGGAATAGCCGGACGGGACGTTGCCGGGGCCGATGCCGAGCCCGGTGCGAGGTCAGACGTGCTGCGCGTCCGCGCGGCGGTCCGCCGTTCCCTCGACGTCGAAGACGCTGTTGGTGCGCTCGGGCTTGTACCAGCCGATCATCCTGCCCCGCAGCGCCTGGAGCACGGAGGCGTAGAGCAGATAGGCGCGCAGGGGCTCGTAGACGATCCGGTAGACGGGCACGATCAGCAGGTGCGTCCAGGACTCCCCGACCATCCGGATGGCGATCACGCAGATGATCGCGTGGATGGTCAGCACGAAGGCGGCGAAGGCGGCGATGGGCTGCCAGTTGCCGACCGCGATGTTGATCCCGGCCATCAGCACGGTCAGGGGCAGGAAGACCAGCGGGATGACGGTGGCGAGCAGGGTGTAGGGCAGGGCGACGAGCCCGAGGAAGCCGTAGCGGGGGCGGAAGAGCATCCCGGCGTGCTTCCACAGGGCCTGGAGGTTGCCGTAGGTCCAGCGCAGCCGCTGCTTGGCCAGCCCCTGGATGGTCATGGGCGCCTCGGTCCAGGCCACGGCCTGGTTCTCCTGCACCACGGCCCAGCCCAGGCGCTGCAGGGTCATGGTGAGGTCGGCGTCCTCGGCGAGCGTGTCGTGGGAGTAGCCGCCGGCGGCCTGCAGGGCGTCCTTGCGCCAGGCCGCGCAGGCCCCGGGCACGATGGAGATGGCTCCGGCCACACCTTCGCCCATGCGGGTGACGCAGATCCCGGAGATGTACTCCAGGGACTGCCACATGGTGAGGATCCCGCGGCGGTTGCCGACCTTCACGTGCCCGGCCACCGCCCCGACGGGGCGCTTGCCGGCGCGGTCGGTGAAGTGGCGGGCGAACATCCGCACGGTCCGGGGCTCGAAGAGGGTGTCCCCGTCCAGGGTCACCACGATCTCGCCGCGGGCGGCCATGATCCCGTGGTTGGAGGCGATGGACTTGCCGCCGTTGGGCTGGGTGAGCACCCGCAGCGCCGGCCAGGACTCGGCGAAACGGCGCAGAATGGCCAGGGTGCCGTCGGTGGAGCCGTCGTCGACGGCGATGACCTCGAGGTTCGGGTAGTCGCTGGCGGCCAGCGCGGACAGGGTGCGTTCGACCACGGGCTCCTCGTTGAACACCGGCAGGATCACCGAGACCATGGGCAGGTCCTCCTCGGGGATCTGCGGCCAGACCCGGCGCTGCTGGCGCCGGTGGCCGATCAGGGCCAGCACCACGTAGAGGGCCGACATCAGGGTCAGGGACCCGATGCCGAACCAGAACAGCCACGTCATCAGCACGTCCGGCGTGACCGTGAGGGTGGTCAGGGCGAGGGCGGTGGCGTCGTCCGCCAGCACCGGCTGGGTGTCGGCGACCGGCTGGTGGTCCTCCGGGAGGAGCGGCGCCAGCGTGCTGAACGTGTAGCCGGCCGCCTTGGCGTCGCTGATCAGCTCCCGCAGGGCCTCGATCGTGGCGGTGCGGTCCCCGCCGCCGTCGTGCATCAGCACCACGCGCCCCTCCCCGTCGAGGGCGGGCAGCTCGATCTGCTCCCCGGGGCCGTACTGCCAGTCCTCGGTGTCGAGGGTGAAGTCCACGTGCAGGTAGCCCATCTGCTGGGCCTCGAGCACGGGGAGCGGCTTGTTGTCCGGGTCCCCGGTGGGCAGCCGGAACAGCGGAGTGGCGTAGTCGCCGACGGAGCGCATGGCCCGGTCGGTGCCGATCAGCTCCTCGCGGTTGCGGAAGTCGGCCTCCCAGGAGGTGAAGTGGGTCATCGTGTGGTTGCCCACCATGTGTCCCTCGCGGAGCACGCGCTGGAACAGGTCGGGGTGCTTGACCACGTTGGTCCCGATGCTGAAGAACGTGGCGGGCACTCCCTCGGCCGAGAGCACGTCGAGCACCTCGGGGGTGAACGCGGCGTCGGGCCCGTCGTCGAAGGTGATGATCAGCCGGCGGTCGGGGATCTCGCCGAAGCGCTCCATGGCGTAGGGGTGGCCTTCGACGAGCTTCGCCTCCTCCTCGCTGAGCGTGCGGAGGATCTCGTCGCTGAACGGATCGGCCAGCACGGCGGCGCCGTCGGCCTCCTCGACGAGACCGATCCGGGAGAACGGACGGGACGCGTCCCCGAGCAGCGGGATGTTCTCGGTGTCCCCGGTGGCGATCAGCTCGCGCGGATAGCCGGGGTCCTGGTTCAGCGACCGGTCCCAGGGCTGCGCCAGCGCCTGGGGCAGGATCCAGGAGAGCAGACCGGCCACGAGGGCGAGCAGCACCATGAGCGCGGCGAGGATCCGGTACCACCGCTTGCCGCTGGGGTCGTAGAACACCGGCGGCGCCACCGTGCTGCCGGAGCGGTCGGCTCGACGGCGCCGCGGAAAGTCGTGATGGTCCAACCTGTGGCGCACTGCATGCTCGTTCCCCCGGACGACGGTCCGCCACCCCGGCGGACCGGTCGGCTGGTCCCCCCGGACGGGCCGACCTGGCCAGCGTGCCAGGACGGAACGGGCATGTCACAAGCGCAAACATGTACGGAAGCACACAATTCGCATCGCGACACATGTATATGGGAAGGCAAAGACGCGGGACGACGGAGTCCTTGTTTACCCTGCGGTACTTAATGATCGGAAAGTCGGGCGGATCGGGGGACAGGCCGGCGGAAAGATGTCCCCCGATGTGGCCACGCGAAAACGCAGAAATCCCCAGGTTCCGCACAAAGGATGCAGCCACCTGCCGCCGGAAGTGTGAGCGGTACCACACCCGGACGTGCGGTTTCGTCCCGGCGACCCTCCCACGGGGGACACGGGTGCGGAGGCGCAGGCGCGTCCGCCGGCCGGGGGACGTCCGCCCGCACTGGTGGACAGCAGAACGCCCGGCCGGGGGGATCCGGCCGGGCGTTCGTGCGGAGCCGAGAGGGTCAGCGGGTGACCCAGGTCCGCTTCGTGACCGAGGACCAGTGCACGGTGTACCCGTTCGAGAACCGCTGGCGCACCTCGGAGCCGTACCGGTACTCGTCGGTGCTCGGGTAGCCGTAGCCCCGCTCGTAGCCGGCCGACTTCCACCGCTGGCCGATCGCGCTGTTCTCCTTGACGGTCTTCGCCCCGGTGCGGGGGCTCCACAGCACCTTGTGCACGGAGGCGCCGCTGCGGAACACCTGGTAGGCGCCGCCGCCGGTGAGCCCGCCGCGCTCCTGGCCGCTGGGGTAGCCGTAGCCGCGCTCGTAGCCGGCGGCGGCGTACTTCTGGCCGATGGCGCTGTCGAACCGCACCGGCCAGGCCCCGGTGGGGGCGCTCCAGTAGAAGGTGGTGCTCTTGGCGAAGCTCTGCAGGGAGCCGCCGCCCACCAGCCCGCCGCGCTCGTTCGTGGTCGGGGCGCCGAAGGCCGCGGCTCCACCCAGGGCGTGGTACTGGCGGCCGATCCCGCCGCGCACCTCGTACCCGGCCGAGGTGATCGGCGCGACGGCCGGAGGCTTGGGCGCCGGCGCCGGTGCCGGCGCAGGTGCCGGCGCGGGCGCCGGGGCCGGTGCCGTGCCCACCACGGTCCGGGCGTCCGCGGGCGCGCTGCCGTTCGCGTAGCCGTAGGAGGTCACGGTGCCCACGAGCTTCCAGCCCTGCTTGTTGCCGGCCAGCTGCCCGTCCACGTAGGTCAGACCGATGCCGATGACCGACATCTTCGGGTCGGTGAGGACCTTGTTGTGCGCCGTGGAGCCCTTCCACCACGTCATCAGGTCGCTCACCCTGCCCTGCCAGGAGACGGCGTGGATCTCCCCGGCGGCGTTCCAGGCGCCGGCCCGGGAGTCCTTGAGGAAGGTGTCCGTGTGGTCGATGACCTCCTCGCGGACCAGGCGGTCGGACTGGCCCTGGGCGATCCCGGAGACGGTGGCCGAGTACTTCACGGGGGCCAGGCCCTTGGCCTTGCGGTGGGCGTTGATGAGCTCCAGCAGCTGCTGGGCGTCGGCCGAGCGGGTGCTCGCGGAGACCTTGACGATGTCCGAGGTCGCCGCGGCGGCCGGGGCCGCCGCGAGGATCCCGGTGGCGGGAACCGCCAGGGCGAGGGCCGCGGCGGTCAGCGCCAGGCGGCCGGGGGTGCGGGTGCGCGCAGGGGCGCGGTGCTTGGCGTCGGTCATCGGGTGGCCCAGGTCCTCTTCGTGGTGGTCGAGTAGTGCACGGTGAAGTTCTTCGAGAACTTCTGCCGGATCTCGGTGCCGTAGCGGTACTCGCCGGTGGTCGGGTAGCCGTAGCCGCGCTCGGAGCCGGCGGCCATCCACTCCCGGCCGATCGCGCTGTTCTCCTTGACGGCGTGCGCCCCGGTGGCGGGGCTCCACAGGATCTTGTGGACGTCGTTGCCGTTGCGGAACAGCTGGTACGAGCCGCCGTTGACGAGCCCGCCGATCTCGGGGGTGGAGGGGTAGCCGTAGCCGCGCTCGTAGCCGCCGCGCTTCCAGGCGCCGCCGATCGCGCTGGTCTCCCGGACGGGCTGGGCGCCGGTGGCGGGGCTCCACAGCACCTTGTTCACGGCGGAGCCGCTGCGGAACACCTGGTAGGCGCCACCGCCGGTGAGCCCGGTGATCTCGCGGGTGCTGGGGTAGCCGAAGCCGTTCTCGTAGCGGTTGGCGGTGAACTTCCGGCCGATGGCGCCGTTGAAGTTCACGGGCCACGCGCCGGTGGGGGAGCTCCAGTAGAACGTGTGGTTCTTGGAGAACCGCTGGTACACGCCACCGTTGACCAGGCCGCCGCGCTCGTTCATGGTCGGCGTGCCGAAGACCGAGGAGCCGCCGAGGGCCCGGTACTGGTTGCCGATGCCGCCCTTCACCACGTAGCCGGCGGGGGCCACCTCGGCGGGGGCCGCCGGAGCGGTCACCGGGGTGCCGGCCGGGGCGCGGCCGCCGAGGGGCTTGTAGTAGCGGTTGCGCACCAGGTCCTGGAGCTGCGCCGCGCTGCCGCGGTAGACGTTGGCGTCGATCTTCTCGTTGAAGCCGGCGTCGGTGTACTGCCAGAAGTCGTAGGTGGACCAGCCGCTGGGCACCCGGGGGGCGGTGGTCCCGTAGGCGGCGATGTGCATGGGGTGGTCGTTGAACGCGGTGGAGCTGCCGGTGCAGTCCTGCCACCAGTAGAAGTTCGTGTAGATGGCCGGCACCCGCCCGGTGCGGGCCTTGTACCGGTTGGAGAAGTCGCGGATCCAGCTGACCATCTCGGCCTGGCTGAAGTTGTAGCAGTGGTTGCCGTAGAGCGAGCGGTAGGGATTGTCCTCCATGTCCAGCAGACCGGGGAGGGTCCTGCCGTCCGCGGACCAGCCGCCGCCGTTGTCGATGAAGTAGTCGGCCTGCTTCGCGCCCGAGGACGTGCGGGTCGGGATGGCGAAGTGGTAGCCGCCGCGGACCATGCCCACGGCCCCGGCGCCGACGTACTGCTGGTTGAAGAGGCTGTTGCGGATGCTGTCGCCCTCGGAGGTCTTCACATAGGCGAAGCGGGAGCCCTGGTTCCACAGGCTCGACCAGTTCAGGGAGGGCTGCCAGTTGGAGACGTCCGTGCCCTTGATCCCGCTGGGGGCCCAGGACGCGGCGGCCCCGAGGGACTCGGCCGACGCGACCCCTGCGACAGCCTCCTCCGCGGCGCCGGGAGCGGCGCCGGGGGCGGCGCCGGTGTCGGCCGCGTCGTCGTCGGCGTTCCCGGCGAGCTCGTCGGCGGTGCGGGCGGAGGCCGCGGCCAGCTGCTCGAAGTGCTGCTCGGACTTGGCCCACTGGCCCATGACGGCGCCGCCGTGCGGGTCGCCCGCGGCGGGCTGGGTGCCGGCGCGGGCCGGGTCGGGGCGGACGGCCTCGCCGGTGGCCGCGTCCACCGCGGTGGAGACGATCTCGCCGTCGGACTCCACGACCTTGGAGACCAGGCCGCCCTGGCGCTCCTCGGAGAGGGTGGTGGTTCGGGGGGTGGCGGCCTCGTCCAGGGCCGCGACCGGGGTCAGTGTGGTGATGGCCAGCACCGCCGCCGTGAGGGCGGCGGGCAGCGTCAGTCGGGGGGTTGCTTTCACGCTGGAACGCCTAACTCGCATGGATCGTTGGGGGGAACGACTCGTGCAAGGCCATCGGGATGGGGGGAAGATCCTCAGAGCCAGGTCGAGTATAAAGGCGCGTTTGCATAAATAATCAATAACGATGTGCCGTGTTACGCACCCGTACCTCTTCGGGCGTAGTGATCCGGTCCCCGGCACGACGACGACGGGCTCTGCGCACCCCGGTTCCCGTCAGCGGCGCGATGCCCCTCCGCGAGGAGAACGCCCTGCTCAGGCGGCACCGGCGGATACGATGAACCGGACTCGACCCCCAGAGGAGAACCATGGCCCCCACGCGCATCCTGACGGTCTGCACGGGCAACGTGTGCCGCTCGCCCATGGCGGCGGTCGAGCTCGACCACGGCCTCGACGAGATCTCGCCCGGGGGCTTCGAGGTGACGAGCGCCGGGATGCACGCGCTGGTGGACGAGGGCTTCGAGCAGCGGGTGGGCCGGCTGGCCCAGGACCGCGGCCTGGAGGCCGCCGCCGCGCACCGGGCCCGGCAGGTCACCCCGGACGTGCTGCAGGACGTGGACCTCGTGCTCGTGATGGCCCGGGAGCACACCCAGCCGCTGCTGCAGCAGGCCCCGCGGCTGCTGAAGAGGGTCTTCACGCTGCGGGAGTTCGCCCGGATCCTGCAGTACCTCTCCACCGACCCGGAGCTCGACCGCGCGGTGCCGGCGGAGCGCGCCGAGCGCTGGGCGTGGCTGGTGCAGCAGGCGCCGCGGCTGCGGCAGCGGGTGCCGGTGCGCCACCCGGAGCGCAACGACGTCATCGACCCCTATCGCCAGGAGGACGCGGTGCTCCAGCAGATGGCGGACGAGCTGTTCGAGGCCACGGACGCGATCCTCGCCTTCGAGCGCCGCTACGCGGAGCGGACGGCGGCCGCCGGGTAGCCGGCGGGCTGCCGTCCGGTCCTCAAGCCGGCATCCTGCGCAGCGTGAGGTAGGAGCCGACCGCGAGCAGGGCGCTCAGCAGCACCGCCCACATCGTCAGGCCCAGGGAGCCGGTCTCCGCGATCCAGGCGCCCACCTCCGGCCAGGCCTGCCGCAGGCTGACCAGGGCGACGAGCCCCACGAGCGCCAGGCCGATCGCGAGCATGACGATCACGAGCTTGGCCGTGCCGAAGCGCTTGAAGATCGTGGCGAACCAGAAGCCGATGATGAAGAACAGCATCGTGGAGACGAAGTACGTCAGGCCCGCCGCGAGCGGCCCGGCCGCCCAGATCCAGTCGAGGTAGGCGAAGTACCCGTTGAGGCCGTAGCCGTCCGTGGCCCGCTCGACCAGCCCGAGCAGCACGAAGATCAGCGACATGCCCAGGCCGCTCACGGCGGCGGCCGCCAGGGAGCCGAGATAGAACTCCCGGCGCGTCAGACTCATCGCCTGGGAGAACGGGAAGGTCAGCGTCATGGCCTGGACCCCGACCACGAGGAAGTACCACAGCGGCGCCTGCGAGCCCCCGCCGATCTTGACGTCCACGCCGCCGGCGCTGTGGATGATCCAGTAGATCAGCAGGGTGAGCACCCAGGCGCCGCCGAGCACGAGCGCCGGCACCCAGACGAAGGTCTGCGTGTTCACGAACTGCAGGCGCACCACGTTGAGGGTGCGGTGGCGCACCGCCGCGGGGCGGGTCACGGTGCCGGCGTCGAGGGCGGTCATCGGAGGGCTCCTTCCTGGGTGGCCGCGGCGCGCGCGTCGTGGCCGGGGGAGCGCCGCTGCGTGCGGCGCACGATGAGCTGCTGCAGGGAGACGGGCGCCAGCTCGAGTCCCGCCGCGGTGATCGCGGCGCGCTCGGCGTCCTCGAGGCGGCCGAGGAACGTGACGGAGGCGACGCGGCCGAGGCTCTCGCGGTGGATGACCTCGCGGCCGCGCACCGCGTCCTCCACCGCGGAGGCCTCGCCGACGACGTTCGTGGCCTGGGCCCGGGCGTCGTCGGTGGACTCGTCCATGATGATCCGGCCCTCGTCGATCACCAGCACCCGTTCGAGGAGGTTCGCGACCTCGTCGATGAGGTGGCTCGAGAGCAGCACCGTCCGCGGGTGCTCCGCGTAGTCGGTCAGCAGGCGGTCGTAGAAGATCTGCCGCGCGACGGCGTCGAGGCCCAGGTACGGCTCGTCGAAGAAGGTGATCTCCGCCCGCGACGCCAGGCCGATGATGACGCCCACGGCCGAGAGCTGACCGCGGGACAGCTTCTTGATGGTGCGCTTCACGGGCAGCTGGAACTCGTCGACGAGCTCGTCGGCGAGCTGCTGGTCCCACCGCGGGAAGAACATCCGCGCCGAGGTGAAGGCGTGCCGCGGGGTGGCGTCGTCGGGGTACTTCTGGCTCTCGCGCACGAAGCACATCCGGCTGAGCACCCGGGCGTTCTCGTAGGGGTTCTCCCCGAACACGCGCACCTCACCGCGCGTGGGGAGGTTCTGCGCCGTGAGGATCGACATCGCGGTGGTCTTGCCGGCGCCGTTGCGGCCCAGCAGTCCGTAGACCGTGTCCTGCTCGACGTCGAAGCTCACGTCGTCGAGGGCGAGCTTGTCCTTGTAGCGCTTGGTGAGGTTGCGGACCTCGATCACGGGATTCATGGTGTCCTTCGATCTGGCGTGGCCTGTGGTGCGGTGCCGGCGGCACCGGCTCGGACGAGATCGGCGACGTCGTCGGGCCCGAGCCCGATCTTGCGCGCCTCGGCGAGCAGCGGGTGCACGTAGCGGTGGGCGAAGGCGCTGCGGCGCTCCTCGAGCAGGAGCTCCCGGGCGCCGGGGGCGACGAACATCCCGATGCCCCGGCGCTTCTGGAGCACTCCCTTGCCGACGAGCATGTTGATGCCCTTCGCGGCGGTGGCCGGGTTGATGCGGTAGAAGGCGGCGAGCTCGGTGGTGGACGGCGCCTGGGCCTCCTCGGCGAGGCTGCCGTCCACGATCGAGTCCTCGACCTGCTCGGCGATCTGCACGAACAGGGGCTTGCCGTCGTCGACCACTCCGACCCCCGAGCTAGTTGGTTAGTTACTCCACTAGTACACCGCTTAAGGCGCAAGGCGTCAAGAGGTTGCACCCCCCGAGGGTCTCGGGCCCGGCGCGGGCCGGTAGCGTAGGCGTCATGACAGCGGCTGCGGAGACATCGGAAGAGGAAGCTCGGGTTCGCGCCCTGCACGGACTCCGCATCCTCGACACCCCGCGGGAGGAGCGCTACGACCGCGTGGTGCGCATCGCCCGCGAGGTGTTCGGGGTCAAGGCCGCCGCGGTGAACCTGATCGACACCGACCGGCAGTTCACCAAGGCGGAGTCCGGTCTCGGCGGGCTGGTCCATGCCACGCGCACCGACTCGCTGTGCGCGCGCACCGTCGAGGCCGACGAGATGCTGGTCGTCCCGGACGCTGTGATCGACGAGCGGTTCACCGGCAGCTCCTTCATCACCGTGCCGGACCCGGTGCGGTTCTACGCGGGGCATCCGCTGCACGCCCCCGGCGGGGAGACCGTGGGGTCGCTGTGCCTGGTCGACGACCACCCGCGGGAGCTGGACGAGCGGGAGCGGCGCCTCCTGGGGGAGATGGCCGGGTGGGTCGAACGGGAACTGGCCACGGCCCAGGAGATGGACCGGGCCGAGCAGGTGCAGCGCCTGCTCATGCCCCGCACCGGTCTGCGGACGCCCGCGATCGAGGCCGCCGGACGCTGCCTGCCGGCGAGGTCACTGGGCGGGGACTTCTACGACTGGATGGTGCTGGGCGACCAGGTGCAGATCATGGTGGCCGACGTGATGGGCAAGGGGATCCCGGCGGCCCTGCTCGCCGCGTCGGCCCGTGCGGTGCTGCGCGGCACCTTCCAGTACAACGCCCCGGCGGAGGCCATGGCACGCGCCGCCGGGGCGCTGACTCCGTTGCTGGAGCAGGCCGGGGCCTTCACCACGGCGTTCATCGCCCGTCTGGATCCCTGCACCGGGCACCTGGAGTACATCGACGCCGGGCACGGCCTGGCGCTGATCCTGCGCCCTGACGGAACCTGGCGGCGGCTCGCCTCCTCCGGACCGCCGCTGGGCGTCCTGCCGGACTGGACCTGGGAGATCCACACCGACGAGATGGGGCCCCACGAGACGCTGACGGTGTTCTCGGACGGGTTCCTGGACTTCTTCGACGACCTCGACCAGGCGCTGTCCACGGTCGCGGCGCTGAACACGCTGGCCACGACCGCCGACCAGCTCGTACGGCTGTGCAGCGACTACGCCGATTCGTCCGTGGCGGACGACGACACCACGGTGCTGGCCCTGCGCCGAGTCACCTGAGCCGGCGCAGGCTGCCCGTGCCGGGCCGCCCCGCTCCTCGGGGCGTGGCGGCCGGTGACGACGGCAACGTCCTCGGCACCGGGCGTCGGTCCCCGGCGTGGCTACGGTCCTTCTCCGTGGTACTCCCGGCGCAGCTCCCACACGTTCGTGTCGCCGTGGCGTTCGAACACCACGGTGCTCACCAGGGCTCGGACCAGGGCCAGGCCGCGACCGGACTCCGCCAGCTCGTCCACCCCGGGATCCGCCCCGGCGTCCACCCCGGAGGGAGCCGCTCCGATCTCGTAGACCCTCGCCTGCAGTCGGCACGGTGCCGCGGTGACGTCGACCTGGAGCTCCAAGGGTGCGCCGGCGGACGGCACGGCGTGGGCCACCACATTGGTGGCGACCTCGACCACCGCCAGGGTGAACGCCATGCGGTCGACCTGTGGGACGTCGTCCGCCTCGGACCACAGGCTGTCGATGTCGTCGTGCACCGCCTCGATGGTCGCGGCCGTCGCGGGACCGCGTCGAGAGCAGGTTCTCGGCTCCTCAGCCACGGGGAAAGGCCTCGTCCACGGAGTCGTAGGGGGTGAAGACCCTGGTCATGCCGGTCAGTTCCAGCACCATGCGCACCTGTGGGCTCACGTTGGCGATGCGGAGGTCGCCGCCGGCCTGCCGGGCCGCCTTCAAGCAGCCGACCAGGGCGCCGAGGCCGGAGGAGTCCACGAACTCGATGCCCGCCATGTCGAGGACGAGATGGTGATGACCGGACGCGATCACCTCCGCCACGGCCTCCCGCAGCCGGGGCGCCCTCACCATGTTCAGCCGGCCCGTGCCGGTGAGGCGGGTGTAGCCGGATGCGTGCTCGACAGCGATCTCCACGGTGTTCCTCTCCTCCGGTGACGGTCCCGGCCGACCTTCGGCCGCGGTCGATCCGTCCACCACTGCCGGGGCGGCGGATCCCCCCGTACGCTCACCACAGTAGCGAGTGGCCGGACGGGCCTGGCGAGGACGACGCGAACGGCTGTCCCTCCGAACGGATCCGTGGGTCAGCGGGGAATGATCCGGAACAGGAAGCGCGTCCGGACCATCACCCAGAGCAGCCCGAGGATCACCACGTAGGCGGCCGAGTTGAGCCACAGGTCTCCCTGCTGCAGGGCAGGGATGTTGGCCGCTGCGAGGATCAGGAACACGTGCAGGATGAAGACGTAGAGGGTGGCCTGGCCCAGCGGGACGAGGAACCACCCGAGGAGTCGCTCGAGCGGCCGCCAGTAGGCGGTGAGCAGGGCGTAGCCGGCGATGATCACCAGCAGCACGTTGACCAGACGGCCGATGCCCAGGTACGTCCTGCCGAAGAACCCGTCGTAGACGGTGCGGAACGTGCTCTCCGGGAGCAGGGCGAGCCGGACGTCGTAGGCGTTGGTGAAGTAGGGACTGGACCAGGAGAACGCGGCGAGGGCGACGGTCAGGAGCACGCAGGCGACCAGCAGGACCCGCCGTGAGGGCGCGGAGAACCAGGCGACGATCTCGTGCCGGTAGTAGCCGGCCACCATGCCGAGCACGAACAGCACCTGCCAGACCAGCAGCGGGAAGGAGTTCTCGAACTGGGAGGGCAGCAGCCGGAACCGGGTGGTCGTGCCCACCGCGTACAGGCCCAGGCTGATCGCCAGCACCAGCCATGCCCTGCCGCGCGCGAGGGCGGCCAGGACCAGCGGGCTCAGGGCGAGCAGGATCACGTACAGACCCATGATGTTGAACTGCCAGGGGCCGATCTGCAGCAGCAGCAGCGACGGGACCAGATGGGCGGGGACCGGGAACTGCGTGAGGCCCTCCAGGCCCGCGTAGAGGTCGTAGACGGTCCCGGCGGCGCCTGCCCCGGCGGCCCCGGTGCCCTGGTCGGTGAAGGTGGTGACGGCCGTGGCGTCGAGGAAGGGCAGGCGGCTCAGGGCGTAGACCAGCAGGACCACCACCAGGGCGGTGACGTAGAGCTTCCACGCGCGTCGGCTCGTGCGGTCCACCACGTCACCCAGGTGGTCCTTGACGCGGGGTCCGTAGACCATGCCCAGGACCGCTCCCGAGAGCAGGACGAACAGCTCGGCGCCCGAGATCACGCCGATGCTCTCCTGGGTCAGCAGCTGGAAGAGCGAGGTCAGGGCGACGTGGTTGACCACCACGAAGACGATGGCCATCCCGCGCAGCATGTCGATGCGCACGTCCCGGGAGGACGCGCCGGCGTAGGCCCATCGGCGAACGGAGCGCAGCTGCGGGAGCAGGCACAGGACCAGCGCCACGGCCAGGGCGGCCAGCGCCGTGCTCCAGGCCGCGGCACCGTCCAGGGCGGCACCCGCGGCGGCCGGTGCGGTCCCCGCCAGGGCCGACCGCTCGACCACCGGCCCGCTCAGCACGCCGGAACGGTCCAGGTCCTCGGCGAAGGCCGTGGCGAGGTCCTCGTCGGCCGCGACCCGCCAGTCCACGGTCAGCGCGCCCTCGTCGCGGTCCTCGACCGACTCGTTCCACACCAGGGCCCCGATCCGGTCGTGCTCCTCGGCGGGGGCCGCCAGGGCCTGTGTCCACCAGGAGCTCTTGACCTCTTCCTCCGAGGGCCCGCCCTCGACGTCGGGACTGTAGAAGGCGCCGGTCTCGACCATGAGGGGCTTGTCGCGCCCCACGGCGTAGCGGGCGTAGAAGTCGGCGTCGTCCGGCGGACCGGTTCCTGCCGCCGGGCCGAGCAGGGCGGCGAACCGCCCGGGCGGCGGCACCGTGTTGCGGGCCGGCCCGTTCCGGGTCTCGTCGTGGTAGATGCTCAGTCCCACCCAGTCCACGACGTCGTCACCGGGATAGTACGGGCCGTAGGCGTCGTCGGCGCTGTCCCAGCTCCCGTCCCCGGTGGTGTCCAGGGCGCCCAGCGTCCCACCCTCCGGGCCGGTGGTGGACGGGGCCCGGAAGGGGTAGTCCTCGGCCGCGGTGGGCGACCACACCAGCACCGGGTCCTCGAGCTCGTCGTCGAAGGCGGTCGCCACGGTGCGGAACGCCTCGGTGTAGGCCTCCGGCTGCTGGCCCCACGGCACCCAGGAGACGTTCATCTGCGGGGCGAAGCGGATGAACACGGTGCCGTCGTACCCCTCGGCGACGTCGGCCACCTGGGCCGCCAGGACCGAGGCCCGCGCGTCGTCGATCCGTGCCAGGGGGACCTCGGGCCGGATCGTGAGCAGGGCGTGGGCGCCCTGGGCCGCGACCTGTCCGAAGTAGTCGCGCAGGTAGCCCTGCTCCTGCTCGCTCATCGGCAGCGGGACCGGCCGTCCGTACACGGCCGCGGGCGCCCCGAGGCGCTCGGCGTGGCCGGCGGCGGAGTCGGCGGCCCAGTCCAGCAGCGCCCCCAGGTAGGGGCCCTCCTCGGGGACGGCCGGTGTCTGCGGACCCGCCGTCGCCTGCGCCGGGTCGGCGCGGACCGGACCGAGCACGGTCATGAGCAGGACCAGGAGCAGGATCACGGCGGCGGGGATCCGCCGGTCCCGGTGAACGGTGGAACTCACGGCGCCCCCTCGGCATCGGCTGGTCCTCGTCGGCCCTCCCCGCCGGTCGAGCACCACGGACAGCGCCTGCCGGCGCGTCCTCGGAGCAGCCAGGAAAAGGATACTGGCCGGCACCGGCGGCCGAGCCTGCCACTAAGCTGGTTTCCCGTGGGCGGGGCCTCCTGCGCCGCGGGGCACCGATGAGGAGATGATGTGCACCATTTCGTGATCCGTCTGCTGGTCGTGCTGACCGTCATCCTGGGGGTGAACTATCTGACGTGGCGCTGGCTGGAGTCGCTGAACTGGTCGGCGTGGTGGGTCGCCGTGCCGCTGGTGCTGGCCGAGACCTACAGCCTGATCGACGTGATGCTGTTCGGCCTGACGATGTGGCGGATCAAGGAACGGACGCCGCCGCCGGCTCCGCCGGGGATGACCGTGGACGTGTTCATCACCACCTACAACGAACCGCTGGACATGGTCATGGACACCGCGCTCGCCGCCCAGCGCATCCGGTATCCCCATGAGACGTGGATCCTCGACGACGGCGCACGGCCCGAGCTGCAGGAGCTGGCCGAGGCCCACGGGATCGGCTACCTCACGCGCAGCGCGGAGTGGAAGGACCGGCCTCGCCACGCGAAGGCGGGCAACCTCAACAACGCGCTGATGATGACGCAGGGCGAGTTCATGCTCATCCTCGACGCCGACCAGGTGCCGGAGCCCGAGATCCTGGACCGGACGCTCGGCTACTTCAACCACCGCAAGGTGTCCCTGGTACAGACCCCGCAGTACTTCGTCAACGTGCCCGAGGACGATCCGCTGGGCAGCCAGGCCCCGCTGTTCTACGGTCCGCTCCAGCAGGGCAAGGACGGCTGGAACGCCGCCTTCTTCTGCGGCTCGAACGCGATCCTGCGCCGGGAGGCGCTGATGCAGCTGGGCCTGGTCGGCTACGTGGAGGAGGTGGAGCGGAACATCCGCAACGCCCTCCAGGGGGCGCGCACGGCCGTGCGCACGGCGCGCAGGTCCGCGCAGGCGGACGACCCGGTGGTGGCTCGCCTGCTGGACGAGGTGGAGCGGGCCACCCGGAAGGCCCGGGCGGACCTGAAGGCAGGGCGGTCCTACAGCGAGATCACCTACGACCTGCGCCGCACGGTGGACGACGCCGTCCAGGAGCTCGTCGCCGCGGACTTCTCCGCGCTGCAGGCGGACCTCGCGGAGATCTCCGCCATGGGCCTGGACACCGACCGCGGCCACCTCTCCCCGGAGGAGGTCGAGACGGCGGTGGCCCATCTGTCCGCCCGGGAGTGGTCCCCGCTCGGGGCGCTCGAGTCCGTGCAGGCGGTGCTCGACGCCGTGTCCGTGGAGCGCGGCGACGAGGCGCAGCCGGTCATGCCGCTGGCGACGATCTCGGTGACCGAGGACATGGCGACCTCCATGCGGATGCACGCCCTGGGGTGGCGCAGCGTCTACCACCACGAGGTCCTGGCGCTGGGCCTGGCCCCGGAGGACCTCAAGACCATGCTCACCCAGCGCCTGCGCTGGGCCCAGGGCACCATCCAGGTGCTGCTGCGGGAGAACCCGCTGTCCAAGCGGGGCATGCGGTGGACGCAGCGCCTGATGTACTTCGCCACCATGTGGAGCTACCTGTCCGGCTTCGCCGCGGTGGTCTACATCGCGGCGCCGATCATCTACCTGGTCCTCGGCGTCCTGCCCGTCACCAGTCTGAGCGCGGACTTCTTCGTCCGGTTCATACCCTTCATGGTCGTCAACCAGGTCCTGTTCGCGGTGGCGGGGCGGGGGGCCAAGACGTGGCGAGGACAGCAGTACAGCCTGGCCCTGTTCCCCACCTGGATCAAGGCGTGCACCACCGCCGCGCGGAACGTGTGGTTCGGCCGTCCGCTCGGCTTCGCCGTGACCCCGAAGGTCAAGGAGGGCACCAGCCGCGACTGGCACCTGATCCGGCCCCAGCTGATCGCCATGGCCCTGCTCGCGGCGGCCCTGGTCATCGGCATGGTCCGCCTGGCCGTGGGTCTGAACGAGCCGCTCGGAACCCTCGTCAACGTGGCGTGGGTGGTCTTCGACCTCGTGGTGCTGAGCGTGCTGATCAAGGCGGTGCGCTACGAGGGCTTCGCGCCCGAGGAGGAGCCCGTCCGCACCGAAGCCCACTGATGCCGCCCCTCGCGGCCAGGGCCCCGCAGCGGTCCCCGAGCCGACGCTCCGTCCTGGTCGCCGCAGCAGCGGCGGCCCTGCTCACCGCCTGCGCCGAGAGGACCACCATCGAGACCTTTCCACCTCACCACCGCCTCCGCCCCCTGCAGCACGGGGTCTTCCTGCCCCACGGGCCCGGGGACGGGCCCGCCTTCACCGCCATGACCGGTGCCGCACCGCAGTGGATCCTGCTGTTCCAGGACTGGGCCCAGGAGCATCCACCGCTGGGAGCTCTCGACGCCGTGCGGGCCCAGGGGGCCACCCCCCTCCTGACCTGGGAGCCCTGGCGCGCCGCAGCACCGGGAACGGTGCCCGCCGCCGCCGCGCACCAGCCGCCCTTCGCGCTGACCCGGACCCTCGCCGGGGACCACGACGAGCACATCCGCCGCTGGGCGGCGGCCCTGGCCTCGTGGGGGCACGACGTCGTCCTGCGGTTCGCCCACGAGATGAACGGCGACTGGTATCCGTGGGGGACCGGCTGTCACGGCAACACCGCCGATCAGTACGTGCAGGCGTGGCACCACGTGCACGAGATGTTCGCCGCGGCCGGAGCCACCGAGGTGCGCTGGTGCTGGGCGCCCAACATCCCGGCCGCCGGCGAGGGCACCGCCACGGCGGCGCTCGCCGACTACTTCCCCGGCGACGACGTGGTCGACCTCCTGGGCATCGACGGCTACAACTGGGGGTCCTCCGATCCGTCGTTCTCCTGGACCGGGCCGGCGGAGCTCTTCGGCTCCGGTCTCGACGAGCTGCGCGGCCTGGGCACCCGGTTGCCGATCATGGTGACCGAGACGGCGTCCGCCGAAGGGCACGGTCCCGGTCAGTCCAAGGCCGACTGGATCACGGAGCTCTTCGACTACCTCGTCGACCAGGGGGACGTGCGCGGCGTCATCTGGTTCCAGGAGCACAAGGAGCGCGACTGGAGGGTCAACTCCACGTCGGCCGCCGAGGCCGCCTATCGTCAGGCCGTGGCCGGGCTGCGCTGAACCGCGGGACGACCCTGCGCTCAGGCGCCCACGTAGGCGGCGAGGTGCTCGCCGGTGAGCGTCGAGCGGGCGGCGACGAGCTCGGCCGGCGTGCCCTCGAAGACGATCCGGCCGCCGTCGTGGCCGGCGCCGGGGCCGAGGTCGATGATCCGGTCCGCGTGGGCCATGACCGCCTGGTGGTGCTCGATGACGATCACCGACTTGCCGGCGTCCACCAGCCGGTCCAGCAGGCCCAGCAGCTGCTGCACGTCGGCCAGGTGCAGACCGGTGGTAGGTTCGTCCAGCACGTAGACGCCGCCCTTCCTGCCCAGGTGGGTGGCCAGCTTCAGCCGCTGGCGCTCGCCCCCGGAGAGCGTGGTCAGCGGCTGGCCGAGGCTGAGGTAGCCCAGCCCCACGTCGGCGAGCCGGTCCAGGATCGCGTGGGCGGCCGGGGTGCGCGCGTCGCCGGCGCCGAAGAACTCCTCCGCCTCGGCCACCGGCATCGCGAGCACGTCGGCGATGTTCCGGCCGCCCAGGGTGTGCTCGAGCACCGCGGCCTGGAACCGGCGGCCCTCGCACTCCTCGCACGGGGTGGCCACCCCGGCCATCATCGCCAGGTCCGTGTAGATGACCCCGGCGCCGTTGCAGGCGGGGCAGGCGCCCTCGGAGTTGGCGCTGAACAGCGCCGGCTTCACCCCGTTGGTCTTGGCGAAGGCCTTGCGGATCGGATCCAGCAGACCCGTGTACGTCGCGGGGTTGCTGCGGCGGGAGCCGCGGATGGCGGCCTGGTCGATCGAGACCACGTCCTCCCGGCCGAGCACCGAACCGGCGATCAGCGAGCTCTTCCCGGAGCCGGCCACCCCCGTCAGCACGGTGAGCACGCCGAGCGGGATGTCCACGTCCACGGAGCGCAGGTTGTGGGTGTCGGCGCCGCGGACCTCCAGCACCCCGGTGGGGGTGCGCACCGAGGTCTTGAGGGCGGCGCGGTCGTCCAGGTGCCGCCCGGTGAGGGTGCCGGCGGCGCGCAGGCCCTCGACCGTGCCCTCGTAGCAGACGGTGCCCCCGGCCGTGCCGGCGCCGGGGCCGAGGTCCACCACGCGGTCGGCGATCGCGATGGTCTCCGGCTTGTGCTCCACCACCAGCACGGTGTTGCCCTTGTCCCGCAGCCGCAGCAGGAGCTGGTTCATCCGCTCGATGTCGTGCGGGTGCAGGCCGATGCTCGGCTCGTCGAAGACGTAGGTGACGTCGGTGAGCGAGGAGCCGAGGTGGCGGATCATCTTGGTGCGCTGGGCCTCGCCGCCGGAGAGCGTGCCGGAGGACCGGCTGAGCGAGAGGTAGCCGAGACCGATCTCCACGAAGGAGTCGAGGGTCTCGCGCAGGGCGGTCAGCAGCGGGGCCACGGACGGCTCGTCCAGCTCGCGCACCCACGCGGCGAGGTCGCTGATCTGCATCGCGCAGGCGTCGGCGATGCTGGTGCCCCGGATCTTCGAGGACCGGGCGGCCGCGCTGAGCCGGGTGCCGCCGCACTCGGGGCAGTCGGTGAACGTCACCGCCCGCTCCACGAAGGCGCGGATGTGCGGCTGCAGGGCGGAGACGTCCTTGGACAGGAAGGACTTCTGGATCCGGGGGATCAGACCCTCGTAGGTCAGGTTGATGTTGTCGACCTTGATCTTGGTCGGCTCCTTGTGGAGCAGGTCGTGCAGCTCGGTCTCGGTGTAGTCGCGGATCGGCTTGTCCGGGTCCAGGAAGCCGGAGCCGCCGAAGATCCGGCCGTACCAGCCGTCCGCGCTGTAGCCGGGGACGGTCAGCGCGCCCTCGTTGAGGGACTTGGCGGCGTCGTAGAGCTGGGTGAGGTCAAAGTCGTTGATCTGCCCCATGCCCTCGCAGCGCGGGCACATGCCCCCGGTGATGGAGAAGCTGCGCCGCTCCTTGACGGTCTTGCCGCCGCGCTCCAGGGTGACCGCACCCGCGCCGCTGATGGAGGCGACGTTGAAGGAGAAGGCCTTGGCCGTGCCGATGTGCGGCTGCCCGAGACGGCTGAAGAGGATCCGCAGCATCGCGTCCGCGTCCGTGGCGGTGCCCACGGTGGAGCGGGCGTTGGCGCCCATCCGTTCCTGGTCCACGATGATCGCGGTGGTGAGCCCGTCGAGGACGTCGACGTCGGGCCGGGCCTGGGTGGGCATGAAGCCCTGCACGAAGGTGCTGTAGGTCTCGTTGATCAGCCGCTGGGACTCCGCGGCGATCGTGCCGAACACCAGGGAGCTCTTCCCGGACCCGGAGACCCCGGTGAACACGGTCAGCCGGCGCTTGGGCAGGTCCACGCTGATGTCCTGCAGGTTGTTCTCCCGGGCGCCCCGGACGCGGATCAGGTCGTGGCTGTCGGCCACGTGCGCGTCGGGGGAGTGCGGGTCGGGGACGTGCTGGTCTCGGGGCGGGGGTGTGCTCATCGTGTCTCCATCCCTGGAACGGCGCCGCCGTCGCGGTCTCCGGCGAGCTCGCCCGGCTCGATCCGGCTCGATCCGAGCATACGTCCGGAGCATCGGCCGCGGGCAGGGGCCGGCCGGGCCTGGGGGGAGGGTCCGGCGTGGCAGGGACGGGACCGTCCCGGGAGAGGAGAAGTGTCCGACGTGGCAGGGCGCGCCAGGACCTCGGACCGGCGCCCGAGGCGGCTGGCGGGGCGCCCTGGAAAAAAGTCCGGGGGCAGCCGTCCGCAGTGGGGATCGCGCATGTACCGTGGAGTACACGATCGCAAATTGATCGTCTGCTGATAATCCCCCCGAGCGGAGCCCCCACTCCGCCTCCTGTCTGATGAGGACGACCATGACCCTCCGCAAGACGTTTCTCGCCACCGGTACCGCCGCCGCCCTGGCCTCCGGCGGCCTCCTCCTGACCGCGACCCCGGCCGCGGCCGCCCCGGGCGACGCCGCCTGCCTGGCCGCCGAGGCCGAGCTGCGCACCGCGCTCGAGCAGGCCGGCCTCGAGGCCGAGCTCGTCGACCTGCTCGAGGAGGCCGTCGACGCCGTCGTCGCGGCCCAGGCCGAGCGCGACACCCTCGCCGAGGCGGCCCTCGTGGCCGCGGCGGAGCTGGAGGCGGCCGAGGCCGCCCTGGAAGCCGCCCTCGACGCCGCCGTCGACGTCGACATCGACGCGGCCGAGGCCGACCGCGACGCCGCTCAGGAGGCCCTGGACGAGGCCACCGCCGCCCTCGAGGACTCCGAGGCGGTTCTCGACGCCGAGCTCGAGGCCTACGACGCCGTGGTCGCCGACGCGCAGGACGCCCTGGACGTCGCCCTCGACGCCCGGGCCGAGGCCGCCGCGGACGTCGACGCCGCGGAGGACGCCCTGGCCGACGCCGAGGCGGACCTCGAGGCCGCCGTCGACGCCGCGGATGCCCTGGACGCCGCCCTGGCGGCCCAGGTCGAGGCGGACGCCGCCGTCGGCCCGGCCGAGGACGCGCTGGACACCGCCCTGGCGGCCCAGCTCGAGGCGGACGCGGCCATCGACCCGCTCGACGCGCAGCTGAGCTTCGCCCTCACCGTGCAGGCCGACGCGGCACGGGACCTGGAACCTCTTGACGCGGCCCTGAACGCGGCCCTGAACGTCCAGGCCGAGGCGGAGCGCTCGCTGGCCGACGCCCAGGCGGAGCTCGACGCCGCCCTCGCGGTGCAGGTCGCCGCCGACGCGGCCGTGACGGACGCCCAGATCGCCCTCGACGCCGCGGTCGGCGCCCAGGCCACCGCCGAGGGCGTGCTGGTCGAGGCGGAGGCGACCCTCGCGGCCCTGCAGGCCGATCCGGACGCCGACGAGGACGACGTCGCCGCCGCGGAGACCGCGGTCGCGGAGGCCCAGGCCGCCGTCGAGGTGGCGATCGAGGGAGTCGCCGCCGCGGAGCTCACGCTCGGCGCGGCGGAGGACGCCGCTGCGGCGGCCGGCGAGGTGGTCGTCGTCGAGGGGGCGGACGTCCTCGCGGCGCAGGTCGAGGTG
>NZ_JBHVDI010000018.1:0-36318 GCF_042802875.1 Kocuria sp. NPDC057446
GCACCCGGCCGGCCACGGGGTGGCGACCGCCGAGCACGCCGACCGATCCGCGACGAAGGGGCCTTCCGTGACCCAGGACCAGCCCGACCCCCGGGAGCTCCCGTGACCGACTACCTGTCCGACTTCGCCAGTCTGTTCGCCCAGTACGACGTGCCGGGCGCCTTCTGGGTGAACCTGCAGCTGACCTTCTGGGCCGCGATCGGCTCGGCCGTGCTCGGGGCGCTGGTCGCGCTGATGCGCATCTCCCCCATCGCCTCGCTGCGGCTGCTCGGCACCGGCTACGTGAACCTGTTCCGCAACACGCCGCTGACGATCATCCTCGTGTTCCTGGTCCTGGGGGTGTGGAGCCAGCTCGGCATCAACCTCTCCTCGGACTTCAACCGGAACTTCTTCCTCTACGCCGTGATCGGCCTGAGCCTGTACCACGCGGCCTTCGTCTGCGAGGCCATCCGCTCCGGGGTCAACACGGTGCCGGCCGGGCAGGCCGAGGCCGCCCGTGCCATCGGGCTGAGCTTCCTCCCGGCGGCCCGGCTGATCGTCTTCCCCCAGGCGCTGCGCGGGGCGATCACCCCGCTCGGCAACACCCTGATCGCCCTGACGAAGAACACGACGGTGGCCGCGGCCGCGTCGGTCACCGAGATCTCCTCGCTCATGAAGACCATGATCGAGTTCCGCCCGGACGTGATCATCGCGGTCTTCCTCGTGGTGGCCCTCGGCTTCGTCCTCATTGTCGTCCCGGTGGGCCTGCTCACCACCTGGGCCTCCCGGAAACTGGCGGTGAAGCGCTGATGGCCTCCTCGAAGACCCAGAACGTCCTGTTCGACGTCCAGGGCCCGCGCGCGCGCCGGCTCACGCTGCTGTTCAACGTGGTGGGCGTGCTGCTGATCGCCGCGCTGGCCTGGGTGGTCCTGAGCGCACTCGCCGAGCAGGGCCAGCTCGACGCCGACCGGTGGTCCCCGCTGCTCACGACCCGGGCCTGGGAGAACTTCCTGCTCCCGGGGCTGTGGGACACGCTGCGGGCCGCGCTGCTGGCCGTGGCGCTCTCGATCGCCTTCGGCCTGGTGTTCGGTCTCGGCCGGCTCTCCCAGCTGGCCCCGGTGCGCTTCGTCTGCACCGTGGTGGTCGAGTTCTTCCGGGCCGTGCCCGTGCTGGTGATGATGATCTTCTTCTACCTGGGGATCGGCCGCGCCGGCCTGGTGGAGCCCGCCAACGTGCCGTTCTGGGCCGTGGTGCTCGGGCTGATGTTCTACAACGGGTCGGTCATCGCCGAGCTCATCCGCTCCGGCGTGCACCAGCTGCCCAAGGGCCAGCGCGAGGCCGGCCTGGTCATCGGGCTCACGCCCTCCCGGTCCCTGCGGATGATCGAGCTCCCCCAGGCCCTGACGGCCATGCTGCCCTCGATGGTCAGCCAGTTCGTGGTGATCCTCAAGGACACCGCGCTCGGCTACATCATCACCTATCCGGAGCTGCTCGCCAGTGCCCGGCGCCTGGGCTCCGGGGACGGCAACATCCTGCAGACGCTGTTCGTGGTGGCGCTGGTCTTCGTGCTCATCAACTACCTGCTGACCGTGCTGGCCGCGTGGCTGTCGCGGTTCCTCAGCTACCGCACCGCGGGCCGGACCAAGCCGGCCGAGGGGCCCCTCGCCGCCGAGGAGGCGGCCGGCTGATCCCGCTCAGTCGGTGAGCCACGCGGCGAGCGCCCGGCGGCACTCCCGGACCGCCTCGGCACTGACGTGCTCGTCGTCCGTGTGGGCGAGCAGCGCGTCCCCCGGACCGAAGTTCACGGCGGGCACGCCCAGCTGCGAGAAGCGGGCCACGTCCGTCCAGCCGTACTTGGGCTTGGGCTCCTGGCCCACCGCGGCCACGAACGCGGCGGCGGCGGGACGGTCCAGACCGGGCCGGGCCGCCGGGGAGAGGTCCGTGAGCTCGAGCTCGTAGCCGTCGAACACCTCCTGGACGTGCGCCAGGGCCTCGTCGGGGCTCTTGTCCGGGGCGAAGCGGTAGTTGATCTCCACGTGGGCGCTGTCGGGGACCACGTTGCCGGCCACGCCGCCGCCGATCCGGATCGCGTTGAGCCCCTCCCGGTACTCGAGCCCCTCGACGGCCACGGTGCGCGGCTCGTAGGCCGCCAGGCGGGCGAGGACGTCGGCCTGCTTGTGGATCGCGTTCTCCCCGATCCAGGACCGCCCCGAGTGCGCGGCCCGGCCCGTGGTGGTGATGCGGAAGCGCATCGTGCCGTTGCACCCGCCCTCCACGGTCCCGTCAGTGGGCTCGAGCAGCACCGCGAAGTCCGCCTCGAGCAGCTCGGGGGCGTTGCGCTGGAGCCGGCCCAGCCCGCTGGCGTCGGCGTCGACCTCCTCGTGGTCGTAGAACACGTAGCTGACGTCGCGGTTGGGCGCCGTGAGGGCCGCGGCCAGGACGAGCTGGACGGCCACCCCGCCCTTCATGTCGGTGGCGCCGCGGCCGTGGAGCACCCGGTCGCCCTCGGCGTCCGTCCACGTGGCGGGGACCGTCCCCCGGGCGCCGGGCACCGTCGGCAGGGGCACGGTGTCGAGGTGGCCCGCGAGCACGACCCGCTCGGCGCGGCCCAGGTCGGTGCGCGCCACCACGGCGTCCCCGTCCCGGTGGACGGTGAGGTGCGGGAGCCGGCGCAGCGCGGCCTCGACGGCGTCGGCGAGGAGGCCCTCCGAGCCCGAGACGGACGGGATGTCGATGAGGGCGGCCGTCAGGTCGGCGGGGTCCGCGGCGAGGTCGAGCTCCGGTGCGATCATGGCTGCCAGCATAACGGGGCGGCCGCCGCCGCCCGTCGGACCGGGGCCGGCGTCCCCCGTAGGATGGAGGCCATGACTGCTTCCACCTCTCGTCCCGCCTCCGGTCTCGGCCTGGCCACCGTCGTGGCCTCGGGCCCCAAGGAGGGCACCGTCCTCGACGTCTGGTACCCCACCCCGTCCCTGTCCGACGCGGTCGACACCTCCCTCGACGCGGACCTGCGGCTCGCGGCCACCGCCGACCCCGACCGCAATATCCGCAGCGAGATCGTCGAGACGGCGATCGACCTCGACGCCGCGCCCGCCGACGCCGCGGACGCCTATCTGCGCCTGCACCTGCTCTCCCACCGCCTCGTGCGCCCCAACACCCTCAACCTCGACGGCGTGTTCGGCCTGCTCGCCAACGTCGCCTGGACGGACCGCGGGCCCGTGCTCGCCGAGGAGCTGACCGTCGCGCTGCTGCGGATGAAGGCCTCCGGCGGGCACGTGACCGTGCACAGCGTCGACAAGTTCCCGCGGATGGTGGACTACGTGGTCCCCGCGGGCGTGCGGATCGGCGACGCCAACCGGATCCGGCTCGGCGCCCACCTCGCCGAGGGCACCACGGTGATGCACGAGGGCTTCGTCAACTTCAACGCCGGCACCCTGGGCCAGTCCATGGTCGAGGGCCGGATCAGTGCCGGCGTGGTCGTGGGCGACGCCACCGACGTCGGCGGCGGCGCCTCCATCATGGGCACCCTCTCCGGCGGCGGCAAGGAGCGGATCACCGTGGGCGAGCGCGTGCTGCTCGGCGCCAACTCCGGGGTCGGCATCTCCCTCGGCGACGACTGCGTGGTCGAGGCCGGTCTCTACGTGACCGCCGGCACCCGCGTGAGCGTGCACTCCGACGGGGAGCGGTCCACCGCCAAGGCCTCGGAGCTCTCGGGGGTGTCCAACCTGCTGTTCCGCCGCAACTCCCTCACCGGCGCCGTCGAGGTGCTGCCCCGCGCCGGCGGGACCGTGGAGCTCAACGCGGCGCTGCACGCCAACTGAGCGCGGCGGGCCCCGTCCCGCCACCCGATGCCGCGCAGGACGGGCGACGCCCGCCCTGCGCGGCATCGCCCGTCCACCCGCTGCTCCCCCGCCCGTCGTCCCCGCCCGTCCTCCCGCCCGCCCAGGAGCGCCCGTGTCCTCCCCCGCCCCCGGCAGCCGCATCCGCTCGCTGCGGCTGCCGCTGTTCGTGCTGCTGCTCGTCGGCGCCGTGCTCGCGGCCGGGCTCCTCGTGGCCGTCGAGCTGCGCGCGGGCCGGCCCTCGGCCGGGGAGCCCCGGTGCGTGGTCCCGAGCGCGGCCGGGGACGGGAAGCGGCACGCCCTGTCCGCGGAGCAGTCGGCCAACGCCGCGCTGATCACCGCGGAGTCCGTGGCGCGCGGCACCGACCCCTACGCGGCGGTCGTGGCCCTGGCGACCGCGATGCAGGAGTCGCAGCTGGTGAACATCGACTACGGGGACCGGGACTCCGTGGGGCTGTTCCAGCAGCGCCCGTCCCAGGGCTGGGGCACGGTCGAGCAGATCATGGACCCGGCCTACGCCACGGCCGCCTTCTACGACGGCCTCGCCGAGCTGGACTACGCGACGATGTCCGTCACCGACGCCGCCCAGGCGGTCCAGCGCTCCGGGCACCCGGAGGCGTACGCGCGCCACGAGGGCGTCGCCCGGGCCTTCGCGGACAGCCTGACGGGGACCACCGAGGCCTCGCTCAACTGCGTGCTCGGCGATCCCGAGGAGCCCGGGGACCCTCGCCGGGCGGCCGACGCCCTCGGCGACGCGTTCGGGACGGCGGTCCCGGCCCCGCGCGCCGACGGGGACCGGGTGGTCGTGCCCGCGCCCGGGGAGCCCGCCGGCTGGGCCGTGGCGCACTGGGCGGTCGCCCGGGCCGACGCGCTGGGCGTGACCGAGGTCGCCTTCGACGGCCGCAGCTGGGTCCGCGCGGACCAGCGCACCACCCGCTTCGCCCCGGCTCCGGGGTGGGTGGACGCCGCCGAGGCGCACCCGCAGGACGCTCCCGCGCCCGAGGACGTGGTGGTCGTCCTCGCGAGCCGCTGAGGGAGCCGCCGCGGCCCGGCCGATACGCTGGGAGCATGAAGATTCTCGTGACCGGGGGAACCGGCTACATCGGCTCGCACACCGTCCTCGCCCTGCTGGGCGCCGGGCACGACGTCGTCGTGATGGACAACCTCGCGAACTCCTCGCGGGCCTCCCTGGAGCGCGTCGAGGAGCTCGCGGGACGCACCGTGACCGCGTTCGCGGAGGTGGACCTGCTCGACCCCGCCGGGCTCGACGCGCTGTTCGCCGAGCACCGCCCGGAGGCCGTGATCCACTTCGCCGGGCTCAAGGCCGTCGGCGAGTCGGCCGAGAAGCCCCTCTGGTACTACCGCACCAACGTGGCCGGCACCCTCAACCTGCTGGACGCGATGGAGGCCCACGGCTGCCGGTCCGTCGTGTTCTCCTCCTCGGCCACGGTCTACGGCGCCCCGGAGGAGATGCCGCTGACCGAGAAGCAGCCCATGGACGCGCAGAACCCCTACGGGCGGACCAAGGAGCACATCGAGGACATGCTCGTGGACCTCGCCGCCTCGGACCCGTCCTGGAACGTGGCCCTGCTGCGCTACTTCAACCCGGTCGGCGCCCACGAGTCCGGCCGGATCGGCGAGGACCCCACGGGCGTGCCGAACAACCTGCTGCCGTTCATCGCGCAGGTGGCCGTGGGCCGGCGGGAGAAGCTGCGGGTCTTCGGCGCCGACTACCCGACCGCCGACGGGACGGGCGTGCGCGACTACATCCACGTGGTCGACCTCGCCGACGGGCACCTCCGGGCCCTCGACCACATCGCCGAGCACGGCGGGGTGCGCACCTGGAACCTGGGCACCGGCAAGGGCTACTCGGTGCTGGAGGTCCACGCCGCCTTCGAGCGGGCCTCCGGGCGCAGCATCCCCTACGAGGTCGTGGACCGCCGCCCCGGCGACGCCGCGGTGTCCTACGCCGATCCGTCGACGGCCCTGGCGGAGCTGGGCTGGTCCGCCGACCGGGACCTCGACACGATGTGCCGGGACCACTGGAACTGGCAGCGGAGCAACCCCGAGGGCTACCCCGCGGGCGCCTGAGCCCCGGAGCACGGGCGCCCGTGCTCCGGGGCGGGCTCACCAGCCCCGGGGCCGGACCACGTTGGGCGGCGCCTCGGCGAACAGGGCCGCCACCTGCCGTTCGTCGTGGCCGGCGATGCCCGTGCCCACCCGGGTGAGCCAGAAGGTCAGCTCGGGGTGCGCGCGGGCGAACGCCACGAACGCCGCGGCCTCCCGCTCGAGCTCCGCGAACCCGCTCATGCTGTCGATCGCGTACGAGCGGCCCTGCAGACCGTGCCCCCGGCCCATGACGGCGCCGAAGCGCTCGACGGCGGTGCGTGCCGCGCCGGCGCCGTGGGCGCCCCGGGCGTTGGAGCCGAAGACGAAGACCTCGTCCGGGCCGAGCTCGGTGATCCGGTCCGGGGTGTGCCGCTGCTCGCTCATGCCCCCACGGTACCGGGGCGGGCGCGGGCGGAGAACGACGGACGCCGGGTCCGCGCCCCGGAGGGCGCGGACCCGGCGTCGGTCCCGGGAGCGGGGCGGCTCAGCGCTGCGGGTAGTGCCGCTCGCCGGCGCCCACGTACAGCTGGCGCGGGCGCCCGATCTTGGTCTCCGGGTCCTCGATCATCTCCCGCCACTGGGCGATCCAGCCGGGCAGGCGCCCGATCGCGAAGAGGACGGTGAACATCTTCTCCGGGAAGCCCATCGCCTTGTAGATCAGGCCCGTGTAGAAGTCCACGTTCGGGTAGAGCTTGCGCTCCACGAAGTAGTCGTCGGCGAGCGCCTTCTCCTCGAGCCGCATGGCGATCTCGAGCTGCTGGTCGTTGCCGCCCAGCTTCTCGAGGATCTCGTGGGCGTAGTCCTTGACGATGCGCGCCCGGGGGTCGTAGTTCTTGTAGACCCGGTGGCCGAAGCCCATGAGCCGGGCGCCGGACTCCTTGTTCTTGACCTGCTCCATGAAGTCCTCCGGCGTGACGCCCTGCGTCTCGATCCGGTTGAGCATGGCCAGCACGGCCTCGTTGGCCCCGCCGTGCAGCGGGCCGTAGAGGGCGTTGATGCCCGCGGAGACCGAGGCGAACATGTTGGCGTGGGAGGAGCCCACGAGCCGGACGGTGGACGTGGAGCAGTTCTGCTCGTGGTCGGCGTGCAGCATCAGCAGCACGTCCAGGGCCTTCGCCATCGCCGGGTCGATCTCGTAGTCCTCGGCCGGCACGCCGAAGCACATGCGCAGGAAGTTCTCCGTGTAGCTGAGGTCGTTCTGGGGGTACAGCATCGGCTCGCCCTTGGACTTCTTGTACGCGTAGGCGGCCAGCGTGGGGACCTTCGCGAGCAGCCGGATGGTCGAGATCTCCACCTGCTCCTGGTCGAACGGGTCGAGGGAGTCACCGTAGAAGGTGGACAGCGCCGAGACGGCCGAGGACAGCACGGGCATCGGGTGGGCGTTGCGCGGGAACCCGTTGAAGAAGCTCTTGAGGTCCTCGTGGACCATGGTGTGCCGGCGGATCCGGGTGTCGAAGTCCTCGAGCTCGGAGGGCGAGGGCAGCTCGCCGTAGATGAGCAGGTAGGCGGTCTCGATGAAGGTGGAGTGCTGGGCGAGCTCCTCGATCGGGTAGCCCCGGTACCGGAGGATGCCGTTGTTGCCGTCGATGTAGGTGATGGCGGAGCGCGCGTTCGCCGTGTTCATGAACCCGGGGTCGAAGGCGACGTTGCCGGTCTCCTTGAGCATGTTCGTGATCGCGTAGCCGCGGTTGCCCTCGGTGGCGTCCTGGAGGGGCAGCTCGAGAGGGCTGTCGTTCCCGTAGTCGAGCCGGGCCGTCCCGGTCTTCTGTGCAGACTCAGTCATGTTCGTCCTCCGCGAGTGGATGGGAGTGGATGTCGGTGTCCGGTGCCCGCGGTCGCCGCGCCGGGCGCCACCGTCGGCGCCGCACGGCCGTGTCCCGGGACACAGCGATCGTCAGGGTCCAACCTACCCGCTCCGTCCGCAAGGGGACCAATCCCCGCGCCGCGGCGGAGCGTGTCAGGCGCGGCCGAGCCGCTCCGCGGCGGCGTCGATCCGCTCGTCGGCGGCGGTGAGGGCGAGGCGCACGTAGCCCTCCCCGGCCGTGCCGTAGAACACCCCGGGGCCGACCACGACGCCCCGCTCGGCGAAGCGCTGCACGGTGGTCCACGTGTCCTCCCCGGCCGTGCACCACAGGTAGAGGCCGGCCTCGGAGTGCTCGACCCGCAGGCCGAAGGCCTCCGCGGCGGGGACGAGGCGCTCGCGGCGGGAGCGGTAGAGCGCCTTCTGGGCGGTGACGTGGGCGTCGTCGCCCAGGGCGGCCCGCATGGCCTCCTGGACCGGGGCGGGCACGATCATCCCGGCGTGCTTGCGGGAGTTCACCAGGCTCGCCATGAGCCGGGCGTCGCCCGCGAGGAACGCGGCCCGGTAGCCGGCCGCGTTGGACTGCTTGGACAGCGAGTACGCGGACAGGAGCAGGGAGTGGTCCCCTCCGCTGACCCGGGGGTCGAGCACCGAGGGCACGGGGGCCCCGCCCTGCTGGACGTCCCAGGCGCCCCAGCCGAGCTCGGCGTAGCACTCGTCCGAGGCGACCACGGCCCCGAGGGCCCGCGCCTGGTCGACCACGCGCCGCAGCGACGCCGCGTCCCGGACGATGCCGGTGGGATTGGCGGGCGAGTTCAGCCACACCATGCGCACGCGGGAGCGCACGTCGTCGTCGAGCTCGTCGAGGTCGTCCGCGGCCACGGCCTCCGCGCCCGCGAGCTCCGCCCCGATGTCGTAGGTGGGATAGGCCACCGTGGGCCGCACGACGACGTCGCCGGCGCGCAGCCCCAGGATCAGCGGCAGCCAGGCGACGAGCTCCTTGGAGCCGACCGTGGGCATGACCGCGGCGGGGTCCAGGCCGGGCACGCCGCGTCGGCGCGCGTACCAGGCGACGACCGCCTCGCGCAGCGCGGGGGTGCCGTGGGTGGTCGGGTAGCCGTGGGCGTCCGCGGCGGAGGCCAGCGCGTCCTGGACCACCAGCGGCGTGGGGTCCACGGGCGTGCCGATGGACAGGTCCACGACGCCGCCGGGGTGCTCCGCGGCGACGGCCCGGTACGGGGCCATCGTGTCCCACGGGTAGTCGGGCAGGTCGAGGCCGAAGGAGCGGTCCCCCTGCGTCACAGGGCGACGTCCTGGTTCTGCGGGGGCAGCGCGGCGATCATGGGGTGGTCGGTGTGGGTGTTGCCGAGCTTCGCGGCGCCGCCGGGCGAGCCGAGGTCGTCGAAGAACTCGACGTTCGCCTTGTAGTAGTCGGCCCACTCGTCGGGGGTGTCGTCCTCGTAGTAGATGGCCTCGACGGGGCACACCGGCTCGCACGCGCCGCAGTCCACGCACTCGTCGGGGTGGATGTAGAGCGAGCGCTCCCCCTCGTAGATGCAGTCGACGGGGCACTCCTCGACGCAGGCCTTGTCCTTCACGTCGACACAGGGCTGGGCGATGACGTAGGTCACGGCGGTTCGAACCTTTCTCCTGGGATTGCTCCGACCAGTCTAGCCACGGTGACGTGGCTAGGATGACAGCCATGGAGCATCCGACATCCGGCTCAACATCGCCGTCCGGGACGTCATCTCCGGCCCTGGACCTGCTCACCGGGCTGCCCGGTGGTACGCGCGTGAGCGTGCGCTACGCCCTGCCCGCCGACGACGCGTCCGGGCTGCCGCTCACCGACGCCCTGGGCGAGCTGCTGGCCGCGGACGCGGAGGCCGTCACGGTGCGGACCCGGCGCGGGGACGTGTCGATCGGCGCCCGCGAGGTCCGGGCCGCACGGGTGGTCCCGCCCGCGCCGCCGCGGCGCCGTCCGCGGCAGGACTGAGCACCCCCGGAGGGACCCGCCGCGGAGCGGCGCGGGAGGGAGCCGGGGCTCAGACCGCGGCGGCCCGGCGCCGCCGGCCGCGCAGCCAGCCGGCCGTGACGAGCACGGACAGCAGGGTCACCGCGAAGACCAGCACGAACCAGGCGAGACCCAGGACACCCAGCGGGGTGCCGGGGTTCGTCACGACGATCACGGAGCCGTCCCCGCCGTAGGCGAAGAGCCAGGACACCAGGTAGCCGGTCAGCCCCGGGACGGCGGCGGCCCACACGCGGCGGGTCGCGGTGCCGACCCACAGGGACACGCTGAGGAGCAGGGCGGTCGCGAAGAGCAGGCCCCAGGGGAGCCACCAGCCGCCGGCGGAGTACCACACGGCGCTGTGCAGGACGGTGGCCACGGACGCCGCCACGGCACCGGCCGCGACGGAGGTCACGAGGGCGGACGGCACGGAGGCGGGGGCGCGCGCGGGCGCCTCCTCCGGGACGGCCTCGTCCGGGTCCCCGGCGAGCAGCCGGTAGGTCTCGAGGGCGCTGAAGGGCTGCCACACCCCGTTGGAGAGGGCGAAGCGCGGGCCGTCCTCGGCCAGCACGAGCTGCGTGGCGTGGGCGGACATGGCCGCGCGCTTGCGCTCGGCGGAGCCGTGCACCGCCGCCTGCGGCCGCGGGTCCCCGGCCCGCGCCTCGCCCTCGACGGCCCACACGAGGGGGGTCCGCCAAGGGTCGGCGGGCGCCCCGCCGGCCTGCGCGCCCGGCAGGGCGGCGAGCTCCGCGCCCCGCACGGCCACGGCGGAGGTCCGGACGTGGTCGGGGTGGCCGTAGCCGCCGTCGTCGTCGTAGGTGACGAGCACGTGCGGGCGCACGGCCCGGACGGCGGCGGCCACGTGCGCGGCGGCCTCGTCAGCCGTGGCCGCGGTGAGGCTGTGCGGCGAGGAGTCCTGCGCGGGGGCGGCCCTGCCGTCGGGGCCCCAGGACATCCCGGAGTCGTGGTAGTGGCCGGTGCCGCCGGCGAAGCCCACGGCGGGGTCGAGGGCGGGGGGCTCCCCCGCGAAGAAGCGCTCGGCCACGCCCAGGCGGGCCGCCGCGTCGTCGAGCTCCCCCACGCGGTGGCGGCCCAGGGCCGTGCCGTCGTCGGGGCACTCCGGGTGGCCGACCTCGAGCGCGCGCAGCGGCTCGGGGATGACCTCGCCGCGCTCGCCGCGGGTCATGGTGAGCAGCACCACCGTGGCGCCGAGCTCCGCGTACCGGCCCATGGTGGCACCGGTGGCGATGGACTCGTCGTCGGGGTGGGCGTGCACGAACAGCAACCGGGCGTCCTCCGGGCGCAGCCCCGGGGGCAGCAGCCCCGGCAGGGCGTCCTCGCGCACGAGGACGCCCTGCTCGGGGTAGTACGGGACGGGCTGCTGCGTCACGGCCGGGTCTGCTGCGCTGTGCCGCCGCGGGTCAGGCGCGGGCCCGGGCCCGGTGCGCCTTCATCCGCTCGTTGGCGTCGAGGATGACCTTGCGGATGCGGATGGCGTCCGGGGTGACCTCCACGCACTCGTCCTCGCGGGCGAACTCGAGGGACTCCTCGAGGGTCAGCTTGCGCGGGGGCGTGAGGTTCTCGAAGGTGTCGGAGGAGGCCGCACGCATGTTGGTGAGCTTCTTCTCCTTCGTGATGTTCACGTCCATGTCGTCGGCGCGGGAGTTCTCGCCCACGATCATGCCCTCGTACACCTCGGAGGTGGGCTCCACGAAGAACGAGCCGCGCTCCTGCAGGTTGATCATGGCGAACGGGGTGACCACGCCGGCGCGGTCGGCGATCATCGAGCCGTTGGTGCGGTACTCGATGTCCCCGGCCCAGGGCTCGTAGCCGTCGGCGTAGGAGGACGCGATGCCCGCGCCGCGGGTCTCGGTGAGGAACCGGGTGCGGAAGCCGATCAGCCCGCGGGCGGGGACCTTGAACTCCATCCGCACCCAGCCGGTGCCGTGGTTGGCCATGGCCTCCATGCGGCCCTTGCGCCCGGCCATCAGCTGGGTCACGGCACCGAGGAACTCGTCGGGCACGTCGATGGTCATGTGCTCGTAGGGCTCGTGCACCTTGCCGTCGACGGTCTTCGTCACGACCTGGGGCTTGCCCGCGGTCAGCTCGAAGCCCTCGCGGCGCATCTGCTCCACGAGGATCGCCAGGGCGAGCTCGCCGCGGCCCTGGACCTCCCAGGCGTCGGGGCGCTGGGTGGGGAGCACCTTGAGGGAGACGTTGCCCACGAGCTCCTTGTCGAGGCGGTCCTTGACCTGGCGGGCCGTGACCTTGGTGCCCTTGATGCGCCCGGCCAGCGGGGAGGTGTTGATGCCGATGGTCATGGAGATCGCGGGGTCGTCCACCGTGATCAGGGGCAGCGGCTGCGGGTTCTCCGGGTCGGTGAGGGTCTCGCCGATGGTGATGTCCTCGATCCCGGCCACGGCCACGATCTCGCCGGGGCCGGCGGACTCGGCCGGGACGCGGTCGAGGCCCTTGGTGGCCAGCAGCTCGGAGATCCGGACGTTCTTGAGCTCGCCGTTCGCGCGCGCCCAGGCCACGGTCTGGCCCTTCTTGAGGGTGCCGTTGAAGATGCGCAGCAGGGCGAGCCGGCCCAGGAACGGGGAGGCGTCCAGGTTGGTCACGTGCGCCTGGAGGACGCCCCCGGGGTCGTAGGAGGGCGCGGGGACGTGCTTGATGATGGTCGCGAACAGCGGCTCGAGGTCCTCGTTGTCCGGCAGACCGCCGTTCTCGGGCTGCGTCAGGGAGGCCCGGCCGTCACGGCCCGCGGCGTAGACCACGGGCACGTCCAGGACGGCGTCCAGGTCGAGGTCCGGCTCGTCCTCGGAGATGTCCGAGGCCAGGCCCAGCAGCAGGTCCATGGACTCGTGCACGACCTCCTCGATCCGGGCGTCCGGGCGGTCGACCTTGTTGACCACGAGGATCACGGGCAGCTTGGCCTCGAGGGCCTTGCGCAGCACGAAGCGGGTCTGCGGCAGCGGGCCCTCGGAGGCGTCCACGAGGAGCACGACGCCGTCGACCATGGACAGGCCTCGCTCGACCTCGCCGCCGAAGTCGGCGTGGCCGGGGGTGTCGATGACGTTGATGGTGATGGTCTCCCCCTCGGCGGAGGGACCGTCGTAGAACACCGTGGTGTTCTTCGCGAGGATCGTGATGCCCTTCTCGCGCTCCAGGTCACCGGAGTCCATCACACGCTCCTCGACCTCACCGTGGGAGGAGAACGCGTGCGTCTGCTGGAGCATCGCGTCCACGATGGTGGTCTTGCCGTGGTCGACGTGGGCCACGATGGCCACGTTGCGGAGGTCGGCGCGCTGGGCGGTGGTGGAGGTGACAGGCATACGCGTGGGTCTCTCTTCGGGTGGAGATGCGGGGGGAGGTGCAGCCCTCCCGATGGGTGCGGCCGGGGCGCCGCCGCGCACCCGGTGGGACCCGGGCGGGAGCGCCCGCACAGCGGGCCGTCGACCATTCTACCCCGAGGGGCCGCCCGGGCGGCACCCCGGGTCCCTGTGACCCCGCCGACTCCCCGGGCGCCCCGCCCGCGGGCCGCGCACCGGGCGCGCCGTCACCAGGAGGGCAGCACCGGCAGCGGGCCGTCGGCCTCGACGTTCTCGCCGTCGCCGCGGGCCAGCCACTCGAGCAGGCCCTCCCGGTCGGACTCGACGCGCAGGGCGCCGTCCCCGATCACCCACTCGTCGCGCTCCTCGGTCACCAGCGTCATGCCGGGCGCGTCCTTGGCGCGCATGGTGCGCACGGCGGCCTCGAGGGCGTCGAGCAGCGAGTCGGGGTCGGCCTCCTCGATGGTCCAGGCGGTGTCGAGGTCGTGGTGGTGCACCACGATCTCGGCGATCCGCAGCGCCACGATGGAGGTCGCGGGGATCCGCTTGCCGTGCAGGTGCACCTCCTCGACCGCGAGGTCCCCGCTCAGCCGCTGGGACTGCTCGGCGAAGTAGGCGGCGGACTCGCGCGCCCTCTCGACCAGCTCCTCGCGGGGCAGGGCGGCCAGCTCGGCGATCTCCTGGTTCCGGGCGTCCATCGACGCGTAGGGGGCCTGCTCCTGCCCGGTGACGGCCCAGTCGACGAGCTTGACGAGGGCGCGGCCGTTGGAGGCGAGGTGGGCGACGACGTCGGCGCGGCGCCATCCCCCGCACAGCGAGGGAGCGGCCAGCTCGTCGTCGGAGAGGGACGCGGTGGTGGCCAGGAACATCTCGGTCTCGCGGCCGAGGCGGGCGAGGTCCGAGTGCAGGCGGGCGGGATTGATCATGCGCCCACCCTATCGAGGGGCGGGTGAGCCGGGCCACCTCCGGGGCGCCGGCACCCATACCGGGATCGTCTCGGCTCAGGGCCCCGGCAACCGCGCGAAGGCCCGCTCCGCGGCCCGCCGGCGGGCGGGCGAGAGTTCCTCGAACGGGTCGAGCGCGAGCTCGGCGCCCCCGCGGCGGCGCACGCGGGCCCAGGTGCCCACGATCCGCCCGCCCGCCACGAGGGTGGGCTTGAAGACCCCGTTGCCGCCCGGGACGATCCGGGGCGCGTGCTCCGGGGCCAGCACGTGGGACCGGTCCCCGTAGCCGAGGACGTACTCGTCGAAGGGCGGCAGCAGGAAGACCCCGGCGGCCCGGCGGTCGCCGGGGGCGAGGTCCTCGAGCACCTCGGGGGCGCACCACAGCTCCTGCCCGCCGCGGTCCTGCACGGCCACGACCCCGTCCGCGCCCGCCAGGGCGGCACGCACCGCGGACCGGGGCAGGGCGGCCCACCGGGCGGCGTCCGCGACGGAGGCCGGGCCGTGGCCGCGCAGGTAGCGGCGCACCCAGCGCGCGACGACGGGCGGGGTGCCGCCGGCCGCGGGCGCGGCGGGCCCCTCCCCCGCCGCGGGCACCCAGTCCGCGACGGGCACGACGAGCTGGTCCCGCCCGTCCCCGGTGAGCGGGCCCAGGCACAGGGTCGCATCCAGGTGCAGGGCGAGCATGAGGTGGTAGCCCCGGCCCGGCTCGCCCAGCAGCCCCGCCTCCTCCCACGCGGCGTGCAGGCGCTCCCGGGGCTGCGGCCCGTGGCGCAGCGCGGCGAGCGCCGCCTCCCGGGCCGCGTCGAGCCGCTCGTCGATGCCCAGGGCCCGGCGCCGGGCCGCCGTCGAGGCGACGGTGCGGGGGCCCAGCACCGCGAGCCACTCCCGCAGGTCCTCGGCCGGCACCAGGTGCAGGGTTCCGCGCATGGGCCAGGTCCGCACGATCCGGCCGTCGTCGAAGGCGCGCCGCAGACCGTCGGACCCGCCCGCCCGGCGCAGGCCCACCGACACCAGGGCACCGGGCAGGTCCTGCGCCTGGACGGCACCCAGGGCGCGCACCACGTCCTCGGGCGCCACGTCCGCCGGGCGCACGAGCCCGTGGGCCGCGAGCCTCGCCAGGCCGATCTCCCGGTCCGTCAGGACGGTCGGGGCGCTCACGTCAGGGCCCGTCCGCGCTGCTCCGGCAGGGCGAAGGCGCAGAGCGCGGCCACGAGGAACGCGGCGCCGAAGACCGCGAAGACGGTGACCACGTCGTAGCGCTCCCCGCCCAGCGCGAGCAGCACCGGCACGGCCAGCGGGGCCAGGATCGAGGCGACCCGGCCGAAGGCCGCCGCGGCCCCGGTGCCCGTCCCGCGCAGCGCGGTGGGGTAGAGCTCGGGGCCGATCGCGTACAGCGCGCCCCACGCGCCCAGGTTGAAGAAGGACAGCGCCATGCCCGAGCCGATCACCTGCCACGGGAGCACGATGCTGCCCATGGACACGATGCCGAAGAGCAGGGCGCTCGCCGCGGAGCCCCCGAGGAACACGGCGAGCGTGATCCGCCGGCCCCAGACCTCGATGAGCCAGGCGGCCGCGGCGTAGCCGGGCAGCTGGGCGAGGGTGATGACCAGGACGTAGCCGAAGGACGTCGTCAGCGTGAGGCCCTGCTGGAGCAGCAGCGTGGGCAGCCAGGTGAACGCCCCGTAGTAGGCGAAGTTGATGCAGAACCAGACGGTCCACAGCGCCGCCGTGCGCCGCCGCAGGGCCGGGGCCCAGATCCGCGCCGCGCCCTCCGCCGGGCCGGGGGCGGCCGCCTCGGCGGCCCGGGCCTGCTCCGCGGTCTCCGCCCGGGAGCGGCCCAGGGGCCGGGCCCGCTCGAAGGCGCGCACCGCGGCCTCGGCCTCGTCCGTCCGGCCCCGGTGCTCCAGGAAGCGCACGGACTCCGGCAGGGCCCGGCGCACGACCACGGCGTAGAGGGCCGGCACGAGGCCCACGACGAGGGCCCAGCGCCAGCCGTCCGGTGAGGACGGCACCACGAAGTAGCCCACGAGCGCGGCGAGGATCCAGCCGACGGCCCAGAAGGACTCGAGGACCACGACCACGCGGCCGCGGATCCGCCGGGGGGCGTACTCGGAGACGAGGGTGGAGGCCACGGGCAGCTCGGCGCCGAGGCCGAGGCCCACCACGAACCGCAGGATCACGAGCGCGGCGAGGGAGCCGACGAGCGCGGACGCGCCGGTGGCGGTGCCGTACACGAGCAGGGTCAGGGCGAAGACCTGGCGGCGGCCCAGCCGGTCGGCCAGGAGCCCGCCGAGGCTGGCGCCCACGGCCATGCCCACGAAGCCGATCGAGGCCAGCAGGGACAGCTCCCCGGAGCCCAGGCCCCACTCCAGGGCGAGGGCGGCCATCACGAAGGAGATCAGGCCCACGTCCATGGCGTCCAGGGCCCAGCCGACGCCGGAGCCGACCAGCAGCTTCCGGTGCTCGGTGGTGAACGGCAGCCGGTCCAGCCGCTGGGACCGCGTCAGCGCGGACGTGGTGCCGGCGGGCCCCTGGCTCTCCTGCATGCTCCGGTCCTTCCCTCGCTGCGCGGTGCTGCGACCACTGTAGGCGGTCCGGGCCGGCGGGTGACCCGGACCGTCCTGGGGCTGGTCCCGGACGGGATCTAGACTGGGAGGGTCCCACCTCCGGCCGGCGAGGGAGCTGCCCGTGTCCACGGTCGCCGTGTATCTCGTCGTCGCCTTCGGGGCCGGTGCCCTGGCGGTCCTCGCGCGCCTGCCGCCGCTGATCGGGTTCCTCGCGGCCGGGTTCGTGCTCAACGGGCTGGGCGTGGAGCGGCTCCCCGTGCTCGACCAGCTGGCGGACGTGGGCGTGACCCTGATGCTCTTCGGCATCGGCCTCAAGCTCGACGCCCGGTCGCTGCTGCGCAAGGAGATCTGGGGGACGGCCGGGATCCACCTGGTCCTGAGCACCGCGCTCGGGGCAGGGTTCCTGGCCGCGCTCATGCTGGTGGATCTGCAGCTGCCGGGCGAGGACCTCCGTGCGCTGCTGCTGGCGGGGTTCGCCCTGTCCTTCTCGAGCACCGTGCTGGTGTTCAAGGTGCTCGAGGAGCGCAGCGAGACCACGTCCCTCTACGGGCGCGTGGCGATCGGCGTCCTCATCCTCCAGGACCTCGCGGCCGTCGCGTTCATCACCGCCACGAGCGAGCACCCGCCCAGCCCCTGGGCTCTCGCCCTGGTCCTGCTGCTGCCGGCGGCGTGGCTGTTCCGCCGGATCTGGGACCGCATCGGCCACGGGGAGATGCAGGCCCTGTTCGGGGTCCTCATGGCCCTGGTGCCCGGCTACGTCGCCTTCTCCGCGGTGGGTCTGAAGGGGGACCTGGGGGCGCTGCTGGTCGGCATGCTCCTGGCCTCGCACGCCAACGCCGGGGAGCTCTCCCGCACCCTGTTCACCCTCAAGGACCTGCTGCTGGTCGCCTTCTTCGTCTCGATCGGCTTCCACGGGATGCCGACCCTCGAGATGGTGGCCATGGGCGTGCTGCTGCTGGGTCTCCTGCCGGTGCAGGCGATGCTGTTCGTGCTGCTGCTGTGGCTGTTCGGGCTGCGCCGCCGCACGTCCCTGCGCACGGGCCTGGCGCTGGCCAACCACTCGGAGTTCGCCCTCATCGTGGGGGCCATCGGCGTCTCCGCCGGAATGTTCGACGAGGACTGGCTGGTGATGCTCTCCGTGGCCGTCGCCCTGAGCTTCGTGCTCTCGTCCCTGCTCAACCGGCGCGGCTCCGCCCTGACCAGCAGGCTCGCCCGGCGGCTGCCGGAGCACCCGGACGACCGGCTGCACCCGGAGGACCGGCCCATCGACATCGGCCACGCCGAGGTGCTCGTGCTCGGCATGGGCCGGGTGGGGCAGGCGGCCTACCAGGAGCTCTCCGCGGAGCACGGCTTCTCCGTGGTGGGCATCGAGAACGCCACGGACCGCGTGGAGCGGCTGCGGGCACAGGGCCTCGACGTCCAGGAGGCGGACGCGACCGACCAGGAGTTCTGGGAGCGGGTGATCGCGACCGGCCACGTGCAGGTCGCCGTGCTCGCCATGCCCTTCCACGGCTCCAACCTCGTGGCCCTCCGGCAGCTGAGCGCCACGGGCTTCGACGGGGTGGTCGCCGCCGTGGCGCAGTACGACGACGAGGTGCAGGAGCTGCGCGGGCACGGCGTCCGGACGGTCTTCAACCTCTACAGCGGCGCCGGCATCGGCCTGGCCGCCGAGACCGTCGAGGCCCTCGGCCGGCGGACCGAGTGACCGCGTCCCGGCGGCGCTCCCGGGCGGGGCCGCGTGCTGCGCGCTGATGTTCAACTGGGCGCGCCGCCGTTGGCTGGACAGCCGCTACGCCAACGTCCTGCGGCTCGAGGGGCCGCTCATGCTCGCCTTCGGCCTGCTGGCCGAGCGCCTGACCTGGGCGCACCGCGACCTGCTGTTCGTCCCGGTGCTCGCCGTCACCATGGGGCTGCAGAACGCCGTGATCACGAAGATCTCGGGCGCCGGGATCCGCTCCACCCGCGTGACGGGCATGGTCACGGACATCGGCATCGAGATCGGCAAGTTCCTCTACCGCAACCGGCTCGCGGAGGCGGACCCCGTGACCGGCGACGCCGGGAAGCTCCGGCTGCTGGCCGTGCTCGTGGGGCTGTTCTTCGCCGGCGGGGTGCTCGGCGCCCTGGGCTACCTGGCCGTGGGCTTCCCGGTCCTCGTGCCCGCCGCGCTCGCCCTGCTCGTGGCCGCGTGGCGCCCGCTCGCCGCGGACCCGGGCTTCCGCCGCCCCTCCGGCGCCTGAGCCGCCCGCCCGGGCCTGGGCCCGGGCCGCGACCTGTCCTCAGGCGCCGCGCTGCAGCGCCTTGCACAGCTGGACCAGGCGGCTGAGCTCGCGGTGCGGAGCCCCGCTGGGACGGGCCGCCTCGTCCCGGGCCGCCACCGCGCACCGGACGAGCGCCCAGGCGCGCAGGGCTTCCTCGTCGGCGCCGGCCGCGAGGGCGAGCGCCTCCATCCGGTCGGCCAGGGCCGCGGCCAGCGCCCCGCCGTGCCCGGCCTCGTCCAGGCGGTGCCACAGTGCGGGGACCAGCGCGTACTCGCGGGTGCCGAGCACCGCGTCCGCCCCGGCGGCCAGCCACGGGGCGCGCGCCGACGCGCGGACGGCACCGTAGTGCAGGTCCTGGTGCACGAGCGCCGCGTCCAGCTCGCCGCGCCGGAGCCGCTCGAGGCTCTTGACGGCCTGGAGCCGGAAGCGGCGCGGGAACCGGGCGTCCAGGTCCACGGAGGCCGCGAGCTCCGCCTGCCACCGCCCGGCGGCCGCGGAGAGCCGGGGGAACGGGGGCCGGGGCGGCCGGGCGAGCGCCCGGGTGAGCTCGCCGAGCACGCGGCAGGCCTCGAGCACGGGCAGCTCGTGCAGGTCCCGGGAGGCGGTGCGCTCGAGCAGCAGCGCCCGGTCCGCCGGCTCCGCCCGGAGCAGCCGCACCGCGCCCCGGCCGGCCCACACGCGCAGGGCGAGGTGCTCGTGCTCGGCGCGGGGCCGCGGCGGGGAGAGCCGCAGCACGGCCGGCTCCCCGGCGCGGGTGCGCACCGGCAGCACCAGGGCGCCGTCGTCGTCCCGGGCCGGCCCGTCCGGGACCAGCTCCCACGCGGCCGTGCACCGGTCGGCGAGCCCGGCGGGAACGCCCGCCGGACGGCCCTCCGGTCCCGGGTCGCTCTCCGCGGACGTCGTCATCGCACCATTGTGGCGCACCGCCCGGAGCCGGCCGGGACGCGGCGGCCGTTCGCTAGACTGCGAGCGCCCACCCCGCCCAGGAACGGAGCCGACCCTGCCGTGAACGAGCTGCTGTTCGCCTTCGGCCTGACGCTGTTCGCGGGGCTGTCGACGGGACTGGGCGGGCTCATGGTGCTCCTGGCGAAGAACACCGGCGCGAGGTTCCTGGCGACCACCCTGGGCTTCTCCGCCGGCGTGATGATCTACGTGGCCCTGGTCGAGATCTACGCCAAGGCCCAGGACGCGCTCGTGGCCGATCTGGGGGCGCGCCCCGGGGCGTGGGCCACGGCCGGCGGCTTCTTCGCCGGCATCGTCCTGATCGCGGTGATCGACCGGCTCGTGCCCACGCGCGTGAACCCGCACGAGTACCCGCACGACGACGACGGCCGGCACCGGCGGCTCATGCGCATGGGCACGCTCACCGCGGTGGCCATCGCGATCCACAACTTCCCCGAGGGCTTCGCCACGTTCATTACGGCGCTGCAGGACCCCACCATCGCGGTCCCCGTGGCGGTGGCCATCGCCCTGCACAACATCCCCGAGGGCGTCGCCGTGGCCGTGCCGATCCACCAGGCCACGGGCAACCGGCGGAAGGCGTTCGGCTACGCGTTCCTGTCGGGCCTGGCCGAGCCCGTGGGCGCCCTGCTCGGCTACCTCGCCCTGCGGCCGTTCCTCACCGACGCGCTCTTCGGCGTCGTCTTCGCGGGCGTGGCCGGGATCATGGTGTTCATCTCCCTGGACAAGCTGCTCCCCACGGCGCGGGAGTACGACGAGCACCACCTGTCGGTCTACGGGCTGGTGGCCGGGATGGCGGTCATGGCCGTGAGCCTGCTCCTCTTCGTCTGAGCACCCCGCGGCATCTTCGGGTCCCGGGCGGGGTCAGGAAGGTGTGCGCGCGGCCGGCAGACCCGCCGCCCGGCCGGCCTCGGCGAACGCCGCGGCCAGGCCCGCCCGGGACGCGTGGGCGTTGAGCCCGCTCGGGCTCGGCAGCGCCCACAGCTGCGCCCCCGCCAGCTCGCGGTCCTGCCGCCCGAGCCCGGCCCGCGGGTCCGCGAAGGCGTGCCGGAAGGCGGTGACCCCGGCGACCGCGACGACCGCCGGGCGCAGCTCCGCGACGAGCTCGGCCAGCCGCTCCCGGCCGGCCACGAACTCGGCGGGGTCCAGCTCGTCGGCCCGGGCGGTGGCCCGCCGCACCAGGTTCGTGATGCCGAGCCCCCGGGCCAGGACGTGCTCCCGGTCCGCGAGGCTCATCCCGGCCGAGCAGTCCACGAGCCGTCCGGTGAGCCCGGCGTCGTGCAGGGCCGGCCAGAACCGGTTGCCGGGGCGGGCGAAGTGCGCCTGCGCCGCGGCGGCCCACAGGCTCGGGTTGATGCCGCAGATCAGCAGGCGCACGTCCGGGCCGAGCAGGTCGGGCAGCGTGGTGTCCCGGGCGGCCTCGAGGTCGGCCCGGCTCGGCCGGGCGCCGCCGGACGCGTGCGCGGATGCCATGGCCACATGCTAGGCCGCGCCCGGCTACCGTGGGGACCATGCCGCCACCGACCGAGCTCACCGTGCCCACCGGGACCGGCCCGGGACGCCTGCTGGTCTCCCCCGCCGAGGCGCCCACGGCGCTGCTGTGGCTCGGGCACGGCGCGGGCGGGGGCGCCGGCGCCCCGGACCTCGCCGCCCTCGCCGAGGACCTCCCCCGCCACGGCGTCACGGTGGTGCGCCACGAGCAGCCGTGGGTGCTCGCCGGCCGGAGGGTCGCGCCCCGCCCGCCCGCCCTCGACGCCGGGTGGCTGGCCGCCGCACCGGTCGTGGCCGGGCTGGCGGAGGGGGTGCCCGTGGTGGTCGGGGGCCGCAGCGCCGGAGCGCGCGTGGCGTGCCGCACGGCCGCCGCGGTGGGGGCGTCCGCCGTCGTCTGCCTGGCCTTCCCCCTGCACCCTCCGGGCCGGCCGGAGCGTTCGCGCGCCGAGGAGCTGCTGGGTCCCACGGTCCCCGTGCTCGTGCTGCAGGGGACGCGCGACCGGTTCGGGACGGCCGACGAGGTCGCGGCCGCCGCGCCGGGGGTCGAGGTCGTCCCGCTGGAGGGCGCCGACCACGCCCTCGCGGTGCTCCGGTCCGGTCCCGTGAGCCGGGAGGGCACCCTCGCGCTCGCCGCCGCCGAGGTGCGCCGCTTCCTCCGGCGGGGGCCGGCGACCCGCTGAGCACCGGCAGGACTTCAGCGGCGCGCTCACCAGGACTACCGTGAGCACCACAGCGTCACCGCGGTCCGTCCGCGATCCGTCCGCTAGCAGGGAGAGAACCGTCATGGCCCGCACCCCAGAACCCTCCGACCCGCGCCCGTCCGTCCCCGGGGACGCCGAGCGGACCCCCGCCCCGGACGCGTCGGCCGCGGACCGCCCGGCGCCCGGCCGGGAACCGGCCGTCCGGCAGCAGGTGGGCACGGACCCCGCACTGGACGAGCACCAGAAGCAGGGCATCTCAGGGGCCATGTGGACGGCCCTCATCCTCGGCCTGCTGATCTTGATCCTGCTGCTGGTCTTCATCCTGCAGAACAACGTCCCGGCGGTCTTCAACTACATGGCCTGGGAGTTCAGCCTCCCCCTCGGCGTCGCCATGCTGCTCGCGGCGGTCGCCGGCGCCCTCATCATGGGGCTCGTCGGCTCCGTCCGGCTGTTCAAGCTGGGCCACCGGGTGCGCAGGCTCGAGAAGGAGCGCGCCGACATCAAGCGCGCCCTGCGCTGAAACGCGTCGCGGCGCCACGGCCCGAGCGGCACCAGGCAGTAGCCTGACAGCACCCCGAACGACAGGACGGATCCCATGAGCTCCCCCGCACCCCCCGACGACCGCCCGGCGCCCGAGGACAGCGAGGCGATCGCCCCCGCGACCGTCGTCGACCTCACGAGCGGCACCGCCCACATCACTCCCGTGCTCGTCGACGGCGAGGCCCGCTACGCCGTGGACCTGCCCGACCAGCCCCTGGACGACGACGACGTGGCCAGCCTCGCCGTCGCACTGCAGGTGGCGCAGTCCGGCCCCGCCGTCCTGGTGGACGTCGAGGAGTACCTCGAGGCGGCGGCACCGCCGGAGGACGGCACCGCCCACCAGCTGTAGGCGCCGCGGTGCGCTGCCGCGGCAGCGCACCGGCCCCAGCGCCCGGGTGCGGTGCGTGGGAGCGCCGCGCAGAGCACGGACGAGCCGGAGAACGCACGCATGGGGCGCACACCCTGGCGGCCGGCTCCCCCGCGCGCCGACGATGGTGGTGCAGACAGGGAGACCGTCGCGGAGTCGTGGACGGCGCGGACCCAGGGCGTGGGACCGAGCCCCTGTCGCAGCACCACCGACGGGGGGAGACACGTTGGACGACATGTCGGCAGGGACGGACCTGCGCGCGCCCATCGCGCCGAGAGGTGCACCGGAAAGGCACAGGCTCTCGGTGCTCGTCCGGATCGATCTGGACGGCAGGCACGTGACCCTGGTCGTCACGGGCCTGCTGACCGGCACCAATCAGCAGGCACTGGCACCGCTCGCGGTCCGCGCCCGGGCGCTGTTCCCCGAGTCGGACGTCGCCGTGGACCTGCACCAGGCGCACGAAGCGGAGCCCGAGGCAGTGGACCTCCTGCGCTGGAGCCTCGACGACGTGCAGCCGGTCACCGGACCGGTGCGGATCACCGCGCCGGCCCGCCCCCGGGTGGTGCGGTCGGAGCGTTCTCGGGCCGGAGGCACACCATGAGCACGTGGACCGCCGAGGCAACGGTCAGGACGACCCGCAGGGTGGACGTCTCCGCGCTCGGAGCCCTGAGCCGGATCGTCGCGACGGCGCACTGCGTCGCCCGGAGCAGCGGGGCCCAGGGCGTCTGCCTCCGGATGGCCGTGGAGGCCGGGACGAGGGCCGGTGCGTACGGCACGGCCCTGTCCCTGCTGGCCACCCAGGTGCTGCCGCACCTCGAGGGAGCGGATCTCACCGATCTGCGCATCGTGGCCGACGACCCCGTCCCGGCCCCGGGGACGGAGACCGTCCACCGCCCCGTGCCCACGGCTCCGTAGGAGTCTCGGCCGGAGTCTCCCGACGCACCGTCCGTGCGCGCCGGGGTACGTGGAGGACGCGATCGGCCTTCGGTTGCTACCGGCCGTTCCCGGCGACGGCGAGCACGCTGCGGATGCGGGACAATCGTCGTGTGGACGATCTGCACGTGCCCCCGGGCCCTGGAGCGCCCCGCGGCCTCACGGTGCCGGCGGGAGAGCTGGTCGAGCGGTTCTCCCACGCCTCGGGGCCGGGCGGTCAGGGCGTGAACACCGCCGACAGCAGGGTGCAGCTCTCCCTCGACCTGGCCACGACGACCGCGCTGAACGACGTCCAGCGCGAGCGCGTCCTCGACCGGCTCGCCGGGAGACTCGCGGGCACCGTGCTCACCGTGAGCGCCGCCGAGCACCGTGCGCAGCGGCGCAACCGCACTGCGGCCAGAGAGCGACTCGCCGCGCTGCTGCGCGAGGCCGTGGCCCCGCCCCTCGCCCGGCGGCCGACCCGGCCCACGTACGGCTCGCGGCGGCGACGGCTCGAGGGAAAGCGGCAGCGCTCCGAGACCAAGCAGCAGCGCAGGCGCCCCGGCCCGGAATGACCCACGCCGGGGCGCGGACCGTCCGCCCGGGTCAGACGTTGAAGCGGAACTCCACCACGTCGCCGTCGCGCATGACGTAGTCCTTGCCCTCGATCCGGACCTTGCCGGCGGCCTTCGCCTCGGCCATGGACCCGGCGGCGTCGAGGTCCTCGAAGGACACGATCTCGGCCTTGATGAAACCGCGTTCGAAGTCGGTGTGGATGACGCCGGCGGCCTGCGGGGCGGTGGCGCCCACGGGGACGGTCCAGGCCCGGGACTCCTTGGGCCCGGCGGTGAGGTAGGTCTGCAGCCCGAGGGTGTGGAAGCCGGTGCGGGCGAGCTTGTCGAGACCGGCCTCGTCCTGCCCGGACATCTCCAGCATCTCCTGGGCCTCCTCCTCGTCCAGCTCCACGAGCTCGGACTCGAGCTTCGCGTCGAGGAACACGGCGTCGGCCGGCGCCACGAGCTCGCGCAGCTGCTGCTGCTTCGCCTCGTCGCCGAGCACGCCGTCGTCGGCGTTGAAGACGTAGATGAAGGGCTTCGCGGTGAGCAGGCTGAGGTCGCGCAGCTGGTCGACGTCGAGCTTCTCCTTCTCGGCCGCCCCGAAGATCGTGTCCCCGCGCTCCAGGATCGTCTGCGCCTGCTGCATGGCGGCGAGCTTGGCGGGGTCGGCCTTCTTGATCTTGACCTGCTTCTCCAGACGCGGGATCGCGTTCTCGAGGGTCTGCAGGTCGGCGAGGATCAGCTCGGTGTTGATGGTCTCCATGTCCGAGGCGGGGTCGACCTCGCCGTCGACGTGGATGACGTCCGGGTCGTCGAACGCGCGCACCACCTGGGCGATGGCGTGGGCCTCGCGGATGTTGGCGAGGAACTGGTTGCCCAGCCCCTCGCCCTCGGACGCGCCCTTGACGATGCCGGCGATGTCCACGAAGGACACGGTCGCGGGCAGGATCCGCTCGGATCCGTGGATCTCCGCGAGCCGTCCCAGCCGGGGGTCCGGCAGGTTGACCACGCCGATGTTCGGCTCGATGGTCGCGAACGGGTAGTTCGCCGCCAGGACGGTGTTGCGGGTCAGCGCGTTGAACAGGGTGGACTTGCCGACGTTGGGCAGTCCGACGATTCCGATAGTAAGAGCCACGGGAGACCATCCTACCGGCCGGGCCGACCGGCACGCCCCGGCGGCCTCCGGGGGGCCGGCGGCCGGTCTCCCGGGCGTGTCGTGGGCCGCAGGGCTTCCGGCACGGCGCCCGGTGGAGCAGAGTCGGAGCATGAGCTCCTCTCCGGCCTCCCGCACTTCCCCGCACGCGCGTCCTGCCGACACCCCGGGCGACTCCCCGGCCGTGGACGTCGCCGGCGTCCGGAAGGGCTTCGGGCGCGGCGGGCAGCGCGTCCGGGCCGTGGAGGGCGTCAGCCTGCGCGTGGAGCGCGGCGAGGTGGTCGCGCTGCTCGGGCCCAACGGAGCCGGGAAGACCACCCTCCTCGACATGGTCCTGGGCTTCACCGATCCCGACGACGGCACCGTGCGCACCCTGGGTGCCGCGCCGCGGGAGAGCGTGCGGGCCGGGCGGATCGGCGCGGTGCTGCAGACCGGGGGGCTGCTCGACGACCTGTCCGTGCGGGAGACGGTCGCCATGGTCGCGACCCTGCACCGGGACCCCCTGCCCGTGGACGAGGCCCTGGCCCGGGCGGGGGCCGCCGGGTTCGCGCGGCGGAAGGTCTCCAAGTGCTCGGGCGGGGAGCAGCAGCGGCTGCGCTTCGCCCTGGCCCTGCTGCCCGAGCCCGACCTGCTGGTCCTCGACGAGCCGACCGCCGGGATGGACGTCGGCGCCCGGCGGGAGTTCTGGGCCGCGATGCACGCCGAGGCGGAGCGGGGCCGGACCGTCGTCTTCGCCACCCACTACCTCGACGAGGCCGAGGAGTTCGCCGCACGCACCGTGGTGCTCAAGGCGGGCCGGGTGGTCGCGGACGCCGCCACCGCCGAGGTCCAGGCCCTGGCCGGTCACCGGGTGGTCAGCTTCCGCTGGGACGGGCCCGGGCCCGTCGTCGTCCCGGGGGCGGCCCCGCTGGAGTCCGTCGGCGGGCGCCGTCGGCTCACGGGCCCGGACACGGACGCCATCGCCCGGCACCTGCTCGCGACCCCGGGCGCGAGCGAGCTCGAGATCACCCACGCCGGGCTCGAGGAGGCCTTCCTGGGCCTCACGGCCGACTGACCGCGACCGCAGGACCCGCCCTCGCCCCCGTCCCGGCCCGCCCGTCCCCGTCCCCGTCCCCGGAGGTTCCGCAGCATGAGCATCGCCTACGCCGCCCACGACCTGCGCCGCAACGTGCGCATGGTCGAGAACACGTTCTTCATCGTGGTCCTGCCCGCCGTGCTGTACGTGATGTTCACGGCGCTGGGGGACTTCTCCGACCTGCCGGTGGGCCACGGCAACGCGGGCGGGTACAACATGATCTCGATGGCGGTGTACGGCGCGGTCGTCGCGACCACCTCGATCGCGGGCTCCGCCGCCGTGGAGCAGGCCCGCGGCTGGGGCCGCCAGCTCGGGCTGACGCCCGCGCCGCGGCACGGGTACGTGCTGGCCAAGGTGGCCGTGGCCCTGGCCATGGCCGTGCTGCCCGTCGTCGTGGTCTACGCCGTGGGCGCCCTGACCGGAGCCGAGCTGGGCGGCTGGCGCTGGGCCGCCACCGCGGCCCTCGTCGTGGCCGGCTCCTCGGTGTTCGCCCTCTACGGCCTGGCGGCCGGGCTGCTGTTCCGCTCCGAGTCCGCGGTCAGCGCCGCCTCGGGGCTGCTGGTGGTGCTCAGCTTCTTCGGCAACCTCTTCGTCCCGCTCACCGGGGTGATGCTCGACATCGCGCGCTTCACCCCGCTCTACGGCCTCGCCGGCCTGGCCCGCTACCCGCTCGTGGAGGGCGACGTCGTGGCCACCAGCGGGCCTCCCGTGGAGTCGGACCCGCTGTGGGCACTGCTGCTCAACACCGGGGTCTGGACGGTGGTCTTCGCCGCCGTGGTGCTGCTGGCCGTGCGCCGCACCACGGTCCGCCGGTGACCTGGCGGCGGGCGGCGCTCCCCGGAGCGTGGTGCTGAGCGCCGCTGCCGTGCGGTGTCCGGCCGGCGTGCCACACTGCTGGGCATGACCGTCAGCCTCGTCGTCGTCCTCGTCCTGCTCGCCCTGCTCGTGGGCGCCCTCCTGGGCGCCGCCGTGGCGCGGGCCCGTGCCGCCCGGGACGCGCGGGCGGCGGAGGAGGAGCGGACCGGCCTGCAGGCCGAGCTCGCCGCCGTCCAGGACCGGCTCGTGGACCTGGCCTCCGAGCGGGCGGCCGCCGTCGAGGCGCGCGCCCAGCTGGAGGACCGGCTGCGGGACGCCGACGCCCGCTCCGTGCAGGACAACAACGTCCTGCGGGCCCTGGCCCCGGTGGCCCACCAGCTGCGCTCGGTCGAGGAGCACGTGAGCGCGCTCGAGCGGGACCGCGCCGAGCAGTACGGGGGGATCACCCAGGCCCTGGCCCACACCCGCGAGGTGGGCGACCACCTGCGCACCGCGACCACGTCCCTGTCCTCCGCGCTGCGCTCGGGCTCCGCGCGGGGCACGTGGGGCGAGGTGCAGCTGCGCCGGGTGGTCGAGGCCGCCGGCATGACCGCGCACGTGGACTTCCGGGAGCAGGTCGCCTCCAACGGCACCACCGCGGACGGCGAGCGCAGCGCGATCCGCCCGGACATGGTCGTGCACCTGCCGGGAGGCCGCGACATCGTCCTGGACGCCAAGGCGCCCATGACCGCCTACCTGCGCGCCCAGGACGCCGAGGACGACGCCGGGCGCCGGGCGCAGCTGGCCGGCCACGCGAAGGCCGTGCGCGGGCACGTGGACGCGCTGGCCGCCAAGAAGTACTGGGAGGCGCGGGATTCCTCCCCCGAGCTGGTGCTCTGCTTCCTGCCCGCCGAGTCGGCGCTGTCCGCGGCCCTGGACGCCGACCCGACCCTGCTGGACCACGCCGCGAGCCGCAACGTGGCGCTGGTCTCCCCGGTCTCCCTGCTCGCCTCGCTCAAGGCCGTGGCGTTCACGTGGCGGCAGAACGGGCTCACGGAGAACGCCAAGGAGCTGTTCGACCTCTCCCGCCAGCTCTACGAGCGGCTGGGCACGGTCGGCAAGCACCTCGACGACATGGGCCGGTCGCTGCAGAAGTCCGTCGAGACCTACAACCGGCTGACGGGATCGGTGGAGACCCGGGTGTTCCCCACGGCGCGGCGGATCAACGACCTCGACCCCACGCTCGCGGAGGACGACCGGCTCAGCACGCGGCCGCTCGTGGTGGCGCCGCGGCCGCTCACGGCACCCGAGTTCACCGAGCTGGGCGAGGGCCGCGCCGCGGGCTGAGCCCCGCGGCGCCGGTCCGGGTCAGCGGGTGGGGCGGGCCCCGCGGCCGCCGAGCCGGTGGGAGGTGTCCCCGGCGGCGGTGAGCCGGGCGCGCAGCTCCTTGGGCAGGGAGAACAGCACGTCCTCCTCGGCGGTGACGACCTCCTCGACGTCCCCGTAGCCGTAGTCGGCGAGGAGGCGCAGCACGTCCTTGACGAGGACCTCCGGCACGGAGGCGCCGCTGGTCACGCCCACGGTGGCGACGCCCTCGAACCAGGACTCGTCCACCTGGTTGGCGAAGTCCACGCGCTCGGCGCGGCGGGCCCCGTACTCGAGGGCGACCTCCTTGAGCCGCACCGAGTTCGAGGAGTTCGCCGAGCCCACCACGATCACGAGGTCCGCGTCCGGGGCGATCTTCTTGATCGCGGTCTGCCGGTTGGAGGTCGCGTAGCAGATGTCGTCGCTGGGCGGGTCCTGCAGGGAGGGGAAACGCTCGCGCAGCTTCTGCACGGTCTCCAGGGTCTCGTCCACGCTGAGGGTGGTCTGCGACAGCCAGACGACCTTGTCCGGGTCGCGGACCACGACCCGGTCGACCTCGTCGGGGCTGTTCACCACCTGGATGTGCTCGGGGGCCTCGCCGAAGGTGCCCTCGACCTCCTCGTGGCCGTCGTGGCCGATCAGCAGGATGTCGAAGTCGCTCTTCGCGAAGCGCACGGCCTCGCGGTGCACCTTGGTCACCAGGGGGCACGTGGCGTCGATCGTGTGCAGGTCGCGGGACTTCGCGGAGTCCACCACGGCCGGGGAGACGCCGTGGGCGGAGAAGATCAGCAGCGACCCCTCGGGGACCTCGTCGGTCTCCTCGACGAACACGGCGCCCTGCTCCTCCAGGGTGCTCACCACGAACTTGTTGTGCACGATCTCCTTGCGCACGTACACCGGGGCGCCGTAGTGCTCGAGCGCCTTCTCCACCGCGATGACCGCGCGGTCCACGCCGGCGCAGTAGCCGCGGGGGGACGCGAGCAGGACCTTCTTCGGCCCGGTCACGGGAGCGGCGGCGGCCACGTCCTCGGGGGATCGCCGGGAACGGGGGACGGTGGGCATGGTGAGCGCAACGGTGGTCGGCATGGCCTCCATGCTACGCGGTGGGGCGGGACCGGCGCCGTGATCCGCCCGACACCAGGATGGCCCCGACGAGGCCCACGACGCCCGTGATCCCGGCCGCCCAGGCGGCCGTGACCATCTGTTCGCCGAGGGAGCCGCTCAGCAGGACGACGACCCGTTCCCCGGCGAGCCGGACCACCGGGTCGGACCCGAGCATGCCGGAGGCCCGCTGCACGCCCTGCTCCACGAGCAGCCACACGGCGCCCAGTCCGGCGAGCGAGCCCAGCCCCAGCACGGCGAGCACGGCGAAGCGGTGCCGGGCCACCAGCAGCGCCAGCAGCGCGAGCACCCCGGCGGTCCAGGTCAGCGGAACGGCCAGGTCGGTGAGCCGGGTGCCGGCCTCGATCAGGCGGCCGGTCCGGGAGCCGGGGACGGTCACGGTGCTCTCCCGGTCGGCGAGCCCGAGGTCCACGCCCGCGGTCCGGTCCAGGGCCGCGTCGACCTCCTGGAGCATCGGCCCGAGGTCGAGCACGAGGTCCCGGGGCGGCTCCGCCACCCCGCCGTCGGCGGGGACGTTCGCGGCGTGGGTGCGCTCCAGGCTCTGCGTCCACGCGCGCTGGTAGGCCGGGTCCGCCGTCAGGCCCACGGCGATGTCCGCGGCGCGGCGGGTCAGGTTCTCCAGCGTCCGGTCCAGGAAGCCCACGCCGGTGGCCCGCTCCCCCAGGATCCGGTCCGTGGCCTGCCCCACGGCGGTGCGGGCCAGCTCCTCCTGGAAGGGCCGGTCCTCGGCGAGGGTGCCCACGGTGCGGGTGAAGCCGTCGCGGGAGACCACGGTGTCCTGGGCCCAGTGCAGGGGCACGAGCAGCGCCACGAGGGACGCGGTGGCCAGGCCGAGGACGGTGCCCAGGCCGGTGCGCAGCGCGGCCGTGGCGCGGCGCCGGGAGTCGCGGGCGGGAGCGGGGGGTGCGGAGGAGCTCACGGCTCCACTGTACGCACGGACGGCGCCCGTGCGCGGCTGTCCCCGCCGGGTGGTAAGCATGTGCCATGACGTATCTGGAGCCGCAGCAGGACGCGCCGGCGGACCGTGAGCGGGAGCTGCCGTCGCGGGCGGACCGCACCACCCCGGAGAACCCGTGGCCGCTGCGGATGCTCTCCGAGAACCTGCACGCCTACATCGCCCGCTGCTCGCCGACGTGGGTGGAGGGCCAGATCATCGAGCTCAACCGGCGCGCCCGCGTCACGTACGTGACCCTGCGGGACGTCGACGCCGAGATCTCCGTCCCCGTGACCCTTTTCGCCAACGAGACCGCCCACCTGGACCGGCCCCTGGAGAAGGGGATGCGCGTGGTCGCCCAGCTCAAGCCCGACTTCTGGGCCAAGACCGGCCGCCTGTCCATGCTGGGCCGCGGCATCCGCCCGGTGGGGCTGGGGGACCTGCTGGAGCGGCTGGAGCGGCTGCGGCGGGCGCTCGCCGAGGAGGGGCTCTTCGACGCCTCGCGGAAGAAGCCGCTGCCGCTGCTCCCCCGCCGGGTCGGCCTCGTCACGGGGCGCAACTCCGACGCCGAGAAGGACGTCGTCCGCAACGCGTCCCTGCGCTGGCCGGCCGTGGACTTCGAGATCCGGGAGGTCGCGGTGCAGGGCTCCGGGGCGGTGCGCGCCGTGACCCAGGCGCTGCGCGAGCTCGACGGGCTGCCGGAGGTGGACGTCATCGTGATCGCCCGCGGCGGCGGCTCCTTCGAGGACCTCCTGGCCTTCAGCGACGAGTCCCTGCTCCGCGCCGTGGCGGCCGCCCGGACCCCGGTGGTCAGCGCCATCGGGCACGAGAACGACCAGCCGCTGCTCGACTGGGTCGCCGACCTGCGGGCCTCGACCCCCACGGACGCCGGCAAGCGGATCGTCCCCGACGTCGTCGAGGAGCGCGCCGGGGTCGCCCGGGCGCGGGCGGGCCTGGACCGGGCCGTGCGCGGCTTCCTGGACCGGGAGGGCGCCGGCCTCGCCGCCGTGCGCTCCCGGCCCGCCCTGGCCCAGCCGGAGGACATGATCCTGCTCCGGGAGGAGGACGTGGACCGGTGGCGCACCCGGGCGCTGTCGGCCGTGGACGCCCGCACCCTGCGCGAGCGCGACGCCGTGCGCTCCCTGCGCGCCCGGGTGCGGGCGCTGTCCCCGCAGGAGACCCTGCAGCGCGGCTACTCCGTGGTCCTGGACGCCTCCGGCGCCGTGGTCACCGACGCGTCCGCCGTGCGCGCCGGGGACCTGCTGGGGGTCCGCCTGGCCGCGGGCGAGCTCGGCGTGCGCACCGAGACCGTCTCCGCCCGGCGCCCGGGCGAACGCCCCGGTCCCTCCTGACCCTCCGGGGCCCCGACGCCCCGACCGTTGCCCATCCCTTCCGACCGAGAGGCGCCCCCATGGAGAGCACCGACCACCCCGCAGCACCCGACCTGTCCGACATCGCCGGCCTCGGCTACGAGCAGGCCCGCGAGGAGCTCGTGCAGGTCGTCTCCCGGCTCGAGGCCGGGGGCACGTCCCTCGAGGAGTCCCTGGCGCTCTGGGAGCGCGGCGAGGCCCTCGCCACCCGCTGCGAGCAGTGGCTCGACGGCGCCCGCGAGCGGCTGGACGCCGCCCGCACCCGGCGCGCGGACGCCGACGGCGGGAGCGGTGCGGGCGAGGAGACCGCCGGGCGCGGCTGAGGCCCCGGCCCGGCAGGAGTCAGAGCTCGGCGAGGCGCCGGCGGGCGTCCTCGACGTCGTAGCCGGGATCCGGCCAGTCGAGCCGCAGGCCCGCGAGCGCGCAGATCAGCAGGTCCTGGACCACGGCCCGGGCGTACCACTTGCGATCCGTGGGCACCACGTACCAGGGAGCGTGGTCGGCGTCGGTCGCGTCGATGGCCCGCTCGTAGGCCGCCATGTAGGTGTCCCACCGGCTGCGGGCCTCCAGGTCCGAGGGGTCGAACTTCCACTGCTTCGTCCGGTCGCCGATCCGGGCCAGGAGGTTCTCGCGCTGCTCGTCGAGCCCCAGGTGCAGGAACACCTTGACGAGGACCACCCCGTCGTCGGCGAGCTCCTGCTCGAAGTGCCGGATCTCGGTGTAGCGCCGCTCCAGCTGGCGGTCGTCGAGCACGTCGTGCACCACGGGCACCAGCACGTCCTCGTAGTGGGACCGGTCGAAGGCGCCGATCACCCCGGGCCGGGGCAGCTGCCGCCGCACGCGCTGCAGGAAGTGCTGGGAGGCCTCCTCCTCGGTGGGCCGGCCGAAGCCGTGGGTGTGCACCCCGTGCGGGCTGAGCCCGCCCAGGACGTGCTGGATGACCCCGCCCTTGCCGGAGGTGTCCATGCCCTGGAGCACGAGCAGCACCCGGTGCCGGGCGCCCACCGTGGCGTTGGCGTAGATCTGGCGCTGCAGCTCGGCCAGCTCGGCGTCCCGGGCGGCGCGCAGGGCGGTGCCGAGCTTCTTGTCGCCCGTGAACCCGGGGGTGGAGCCGGTGTCCACGGCGTCCAGGGACAGGCCCGGCCGGGCGCGCAGCAGGGGCCGCACGTCCTGCTCGAAGCCCGTGACGGGGACCTGGTCGGCGGCGCTCATGCGGAACCTCCTGGAGATGCGGGGCGGGCCGCGGTGCGCGGCCCGCCGGTCACTGGCGGTAGTTGCTCAGGAACTCCTCGATCCGGTCCAGCGCCGTGGCCAGCATCTCCACGGACGGCAGGGTGACGAGCCGGAAGTGGTCGGGCTCCGGCCAGTTGAACGCCCGGCCGTGGCTGACGAGGATCTTCTGCTCCTTGAGCAGGTCGAGGGCGAACTTCTCGTCGTCGACGATGTTGAACTTCTCCACGTCGAGCTTGGGGAACAGGTAGAGCGCCCCGTCGGCCTGCCGGCAGGACACGCCGTCGATCTCGTTGAGCCGCCGGTGGGCGAGGTCGCGCTGGGCCTTGAGCCGCCCGCCGGGCAGGATCAGGTCGTTGATCGACTGGTAGCCGCCGAGCGCGGTCTGGATCGCGTGCTGGGCCGGGACGTTGGCGCACATCCGCATGTTGGCGAGCAGCTTGATGCCCTCGATGAAGCTCTCGGCCTTCCAGTTGGGCCCGGTGATGGCCAGCCACCCGGCGCGGTAGCCGGCCACCCGGTAGGCCTTGGACAGCCCGGAGAAGGTCAGGCACAGCACGTCCTCGCCGGTGAGGGTCGCGGTGTTGACCATCTCGGCGTCGTCGTAGGTGATCTTCTCGTAGATCTCGTCCGAGAACAGGATCAGCTCGTGCTCCGCGGCGAGGTCCACGATGGTCTGCAGCACCTCGCGGGAGTACACCGCGCCGGTGGGGTTGTTCGGGTTGATGATCACGATGCCCTTGGTCCGGGGCGTGATCTTCGCCGCGAGGTCCTCCAGGTCGGGGTTCCAGTCGTTGTCCTCGTCGCACCGGTAGTGCACGGGGGTGCCGCCGGACAGGGCCACCGAGGCCGTCCACAGCGGGTAGTCCGGGGAGGGGATGAGGATCTCGTCGCCGGGATTGCACAGCGCCTGCAGCGTCATCGTGATCAGCTCGGAGACGCCGTTGCCCAGGTAGACGTCGTCGGTGTCGAGGTTCATGATCCCGCGCGTCTGGTAGTACTGCACCACGGCCGTGCGCGCCGAGTAGATGCCGCGGGAGTCCGAGTAGCCCTGGGCGTTGGGCAGGTTCTTGATCATGTCCACGAGGATCGCGTCGGGTGCCTCGAAGCCGAAGGGCGCGGGGTTGCCGATGTTGAGCTTGAGGATCCGGTGGCCCTCCGCCTCCATGTGCTCCGCCTGCTCCAGCACGGGGCCGCGGATGTCGTAGAGGACGTTCTTGAGCTTGTCGGACTGCTTCACCACTGACATGCGGTACACCTTACCCCCGGGTCCCGCGCCGTCCGGGGCACCGTCCGGTGCGGTGCTCAGGTGTCGTCGCCGCCCTCGAGCCAGTACCGCGCCGCCTCCTCGGGCGTGTACGGGTCCCGGGCGGAGGTCATCCGGGTCATCAGCACCAGGTCCTCGGTGCCGATCTGCGCGCTCAACGCGTCGACGACGTCCGCGGCGCCGTCCGGCAGGTCCTCGGCGGCCACGGGGAGCACGCGCTGCGGGACGAAGTTGTTGAGCGGGTCGGCCAGGACCACGAGTGCGTTGTCCTCGATCGCGGGCGACGCCGTGAACAGGGCGGCGGCCTGCACCCGGTCCTCGAGCAGCGCGTCCACGAGGTCGGCCTGCTCGCCGAACGGCACGAGCCTGCCGGGCATGCACTCGTAGGCGTCCTCCAGGCCCTCCGGGCCGTAGGAGCGGCCCGCGAAGTCGAGGTCGGTGCCCAGGGCCAGCTCGGCGCAGACCGGGCCCAGGTCCTCGAGGTCGGTGAGCCCGTGCTCGACGGCGGTGGGACGGGTCACGACGACCGCCACCGTGTTCTCCGCCGGGGCCGGCTCGAGGACCTGCAGCCCCTCGGGCAGCACGTCGCGCACCCCGGCCAGCACGTCGTCGGCGTCGGCGCGCTCCTCCCCCAGTCCCAGCAGCTCGGAGAGGTCCTCGGCGAGCCCGCCGTCCTCGGCCTCCGGGCTGGGCGTGGGGGTGGGGGTGGGGGTGGGGGTGGTCCCGTCCGTGGCCGTCGCGGTCGCCGGTTCCACGGGGGCCCGGCCGCGCAGGTACAGGTAGAGGTTGCCCGAGTAGTCCGCCGCGACCTCCACGTCCCCCCGTTCGAGGGCCCCGAGGTAGTCGGCGCGGTCGGTCCCGGCGTCCACCACGCTCGCGTCGAAGCCCGCCTCCCGCAGCCGCCCGGCGTAGACGTGGGCGAGCACGGCCGTCTGGCCGGTGGGGCCCGCCGCGATCCGGACCGGTTCCGCCGCGGGGGACGTCGCGGCGGGCAGGGGCGGTTCCGGTGCCTCGCCGCCGCACCCGGTGAGCGCGGCGGCGGCGAGCAGACCGGCGGTCGCACGACGGCGGCTCACCGGTCCCGTCCCGGTCCCGCGGGGTCCGCGGCCACGAGCCCGGCCAGTTCGAGGCCCACGGGCACGAGGCTCACCAGGGGCAGCCCCGGCAGCGCCGCCAGGGGGAACCAGCGGGCCTCGTCGGAGGACCCGTCCAGCTCCGAGGTGAGCGTCCCGCCGGTGATGTGGGCCCGGTAGATCACGCGCAGGGCGTGGAAGGGGCGGTCGCGGCCGTCCAGCCGCTCCCCGGCGTCCATGTGCCGGCTGTGCACGCCCAGCAGCTCGTCGAGCTCCACGGTGAACCCCGTCTCCTCGTGCACCTCCCGGAGCGCGGTCTGCGCCGGCTGCTCCCCCACCTCCATGCCGCCGCCGGGCAGGCTCCACGCCCCCCGCAGCGTGGGGCGGCGGGGGTTCCAGTGGCTGAGCAGCACCGCCCCGTCCTGGACGATGACGGCGTAGGCACCCACCCGGGTGTCCATGGGGAAACTCATGCCCCCATTCTAGGAACGCCGCCCGCCGGGCGCTGCACGAGCGCGTGGACCAACATTGTTAGAAGAAGTTACAGAAGGAATTCAGCGTGTTGCAGA